>NZ_JBIUVQ010000011.1:0-270199 GCF_044743035.1 Streptomyces sp. NPDC087787 | reverse complement strand
GGCCCCCGGGACCGGTGGCACCGGTGACGCCCTGGGTTCCCTGCGGACCCGTGGCACCGGTCGCGCCGGTGACGCCCTGGGTTCCCTGCGGACCCTGAACACCCGGGATGCCCTGCTCGCCGGGCACGCCCTGATTGCCCTGGGTTCCCTGCGGGCCCCCGGGACCGGTGGCACCGGTGACGCCCTGGGTTCCCTGCGGACCCGTGGCACCGGTCGCGCCGGTGACGCCCTGGGTTCCCTGCGGACCCGTGGCACCAGGCACACCCTGGGTTCCCTGCGGACCCTGGGGACCCTGCTGACCCGCCCCGACGCCTCCGGGACCCTGCGGTCCCTGGGGACCGCGGTCACCCTTGGGGCCACGGTCACCCTTGGAACCACGGTCACCCTTGGGGCCACGGTCACCCTTGTCGCCCTTCGGGCCCTGCTTGCCTTCCTTGCCCTGCGGACCCTGCGGGCCCTGCTTGCCCTGCGGCCCCTGCGGGCCGCGATCGTGGTGGCCCCTGTCGGCCCACGGATCGTTGGAGCCGGCTGTCACGGCCGCATTGCGATCGCTCGACCTCTCGATCGCGTTGGCGATGGCAGCCGTGCTCGAGGCAACGTTGAGCGCCACGGCGAGCGCGCTCGCCGATACGAGCGTGGCCGACCTCAAACGTGAACTTCGGATCGTTCTACGGTTCAAGAGAACCTTCCTCAGGAACTGGGAGGGGATCAAACCGCAAGCACGCGCAGTCGGTGCGCTTCGTTCGCATGCGGGTCACGTGCCCTTGGCCACGGACGAGGACATTCTTTACTCACGGTGACGGAAATTTACGCAGCAAACACAGTGCATGGTCGGTGAATCACCCGAGCAGCCTCAATACGCCCGAATTGGCCTACGTTCGTTCCCCCGTACCTCTTTCGTGCGGGCCCTAATTCCGCGGACACCTCCGCCCAAGACGCTGCTCGGACGGTCTCTGCGGCAATCGGCACACCCCTCGGAGGAGGGGCAGAAATGGCAAGACGAGAGCCGAGGGGATTGACCCCGCTCACATGGTGACGCGCATCCCGCAGAACACGGACATACGACCACGGAGTTGTTTCTCCCGCCCTTGAACCACTCGTGCAATCACCCTCCACTACGCAGCGCTCCTTCCCGGCGCCATTCACCGCCCGGCTGGGGCATGACGACGGACCGGGGGTCCTCCAGCAGGCCCAGCAGATAGTGGCCGTAACCGCTCTTGAGCAGCGGCCGGGCCAGTTCGCGGAGCCGGGCGTCGTCGATCAGACCGGCCCGCCAGGCCGCCTCCTCGACACAGCCGATCTTGAAGCCCTGGCGCTCCTCGACCACGCGGACGTACTCCGATGCCTGGACCATCGAGGCGAAGGTGCCCGTGTCCAACCACGCCGTGCCCCGGTCCAGCCGGACGACGCGCAGGCTCCCGTTCTCCAGATAGGCGCGGTTGAGGTCGGTGATCTCCAACTCGCCCCGGGCGCTGGGCCGCAGACTCCGGGCGATGTCGACGACCCGATGATCGTAGAAGTACAGTCCGGGCACGGCGTACCGCGACCGGGGCCGGGCCGGCTTCTCCTCGATGGACAGGGCCCGGCCCAGTGCGTCGAACTCCACGACGCCGTAGGCCGAGGGGTTGGCCACGGGGTAGGCGAACACCGTGCCCCCCTGCACGTCCGCGTTGCGGGCCAGCCGGGTACCGAGGCCGCTGCCGTGGAAGATGTTGTCGCCCAGGATCAGGGAGACCGGCTCGCCGCCGACGAAGTCGGCCGCCAGCAGGAAGGCCTGGGCGATTCCCTCCGGGCGTTCCTGTGCCATGTAGTCGAATCGCAGTCCGAGTTGACTGCCGTCGCCCAGCAACCGGCGGAACTGCTGCTGGTCTTCCGGGGTGGTGATGATCAGAATTTCTCGGATTCCGGCCATCATCAGTGTGGAAAGCGGATAATAGACCATGGGTTTGTCGAAGACCGGCAGCAGTTGCTTCGACACCGTGCGGGTCAACGGCCACAGTCGCGAGCCGGTACCTCCGGCCAACAGGATTCCGCGCATGGCATCACCATAGGCGAATTGTCCATGAATGCTGCTTTTGGGCACGAGGTGCGCGTCTCTGCGGACTCGGCCGGCCACCGCCACTCGCACACCGAAGAGGCCGGGTGCGCACGCCGTTGTGCGCACCCGGCCTCTCGGGTTCGTCGCCGCGGCCGGCCGGGACGACGTTGCAGGTCAGGGCAGGTCGGTCAGCCGGCCGCGGAGCCTTGAAGGGGACCGCGTCAGCCCAGGCGCTCGACGAGCGCGCGGTACTGGTCCCACAGCTCCTCGGGCGTGTGGTCGCCGAAGGTGTTCAGGTGGTCGGGGACCAGCCCGGCCTCCTCACGCCATACGTCCTTGTCGACCGTGAGCAGGAACTCCAGGTCGGACTCGGACAGTTCGAGGCCGTCCGTGTCCAGGGCGGCCTTGGTCGGCAGGACGCCGATCGGGGTCTCGACGCCCTCGGCGGTGCCGTCCAGGCGCTCCACGATCCACTTCAGGACGCGGCTGTTCTCGCCGAAGCCCGGCCAGACGAACTTGCCCTCGTCGTTCTTGCGGAACCAGTTGACGTAGTAGATCTTCGGCAGCTTGGACTGGTCGCCGTCACGCTGCTCGGCGGCCTTGCCGACCTTGATCCAGTGGCCCATGTAGTCGCCCATGTTGTAGCCGCAGAACGGCAGCATGGCGAACGGGTCGCGGCGCAGCTCGCCGACCTTGCCCTCGGCGGCGGCCGTCTTCTCGGAGGCGACGTTGGCGCCGAGGAAGACGCCGTGGTTCCAGTCGAAGGACTCCGTCACCAGCGGCACCGCGGAGGCGCGGCGGCCGCCGAACAGGATCGCCGAGATCGGCACGCCCTTGGGGTCCTCCCACTCCGGTGCGATGATCGGGCACTGCGCGGCGGGCGTGGTGAAGCGGGCGTTGGGGTGGGCGGCGGGCGTCCCGGACGCGGGGGTCCAGGAGTTGCCCTTCCAGTCGGTGAGGTGCGCCGGGGTCTCCTCCGTCATGCCCTCCCACCACACGTCGCCGTCGTCGGTCAGGGCGACGTTGGTGAAGACCGAGTTGCCCCACAGCGTCTTCATGGCGTTGGCGTTGGTGTGCTCGCCGGTGCCGGGCGCGACCCCGAAGAAACCGGCCTCGGGGTTGATCGCGTACAGCCGGCCGTCCTCGCCGAACCGCATCCACGCGATGTCGTCACCGATGGTCTCGACGGTCCAGCCGGAGATCGTGGGCTCCAGCATGGCGAGGTTGGTCTTGCCGCAGGCGCTCGGGAAGGCGGCCGCGACGTACTTGGCCTCACCGGTGGGCGGGGTGAGCTTGAGGATCAGCATGTGCTCGGCCAGCCAGCCCTCGTCGCGCGCCATGACGGAGGCGATGCGCAGGGCGTAGCACTTCTTGCCGAGCAGCGCGTTGCCGCCGTATCCGGAGCCGTAGGACCAGATCTCGCGGGCCTCGGGGAAGTGCGAGATGTACTTGGTGGAGTTGCACGGCCACGGGACGTCCTCCTGGCCCGGCTCCAGCGGGGCGCCCAGGGTGTGGACGGCCTTGACGAAGAAGCCGTCGTCGCCGAGCTCGTCCAGCACCGGCTGTCCCATGCGGGTCATGGTGCGCATCGACACCGCGACGTAGGCGGAGTCGGTGATCTCGACGCCTATCGCGGACAGCGGCGAGCCCAGCGGGCCCATGCAGAACGGGACGACGTACATCGTCCGGCCCTTCATCGAGCCGCGGAAGATCCCTCCCTTGCCGTCCGCCCCCTGGAAGATCTCCCGCATCTCGGCGGGCGCCTTCCAGTGGTTGGTCGGGCCGGCGTCCTGCTCCTTCTCGGAACAGATGAACGTCCGGTCCTCCACGCGGGCCACGTCGGACGGGTCCGAGGCCGCGTAGTAGGAGTTGGGGCGCTTGATCGGGTCGAGTTTCCGGAAGGTGCCCTTCCGGACGAGCTCCTCGCACAGTCGCTCGTACTCGGCCTCGGATCCGTCACACCAGACCACGCTGTCCGGCTGCGTCAGTTCGGCGATCTCATTGACCCACGAGATCAGTTCCTTGTGGTGGGTGGGGATGACGGGGGGAGCCGCGATGTCGCGCGCCACGATCGCTCCTAAATGAGGGGTTTTTGTCTTGTCGCCCCGTGGGGGCTGCGACCCGGACGCTTCGTAGCCGCTCATCCGGTGCCGACCGCACTCATTTGATCATCCGACGAGAGTGCCCATCTGTCCAGGGGGCGTCACAGGTGAGCGACGTGAGTAATGCCACGATTCCCGCGATTCTTTGCGTCCACGTTGGGTTCGACTGAAGGTCTTTTTGCGTTCGGGCCAGTCGCCGCTGCTCACGGTCCGGGTCTGACAGGCGACTTACGGTGCCGTCGGTATCATGCGCGCATGACTGCGTCCGCCCCCGACGCGCCCCTGGACACGCCGGCCGCCGGCCGCGGTCCGGTCGCGCCCACCCCGCCGCACCCGGTCAAGCCGAAGCTGCGCGGCTGGCTGCATCTGGGCATGTTCCCGGCCGTACTCGTCGCGGGGCTCGCACTCACCGCGCTGGCCGGCTCCGCCCGCGGGCGGATCGCCTGCGGGATCTACGCCCTCACCGCCTGCCTGCTCTTCGGCGTCAGCGCCCTGTACCACCGGGGCGACTGGGGGCCGCGCATGGGCGGCGTACTGCGCCGGCTCGATCACGCCAACATCTTCCTGATCATCGCGGGCACGTACACGCCGCTCACCCTGCTCCTCCTGCCCGGCACCAAGGGGCAGTGGCTGCTGTGGGGCATATGGGCCGCGGCGGCCGCCGGCATCGCCTTCCGCGTCTTCTGGGTCGGCGCCCCGCGCTGGCTCTACACCCCCTGCTACATCGCGATGGGCTGGGCGGCCGTGTTCTTCCTGCCCGACTTCCTGCGCACCGGCGGCATCGCCGTCCTGATCCTGGTCGTCGTCGGCGGACTCCTCTACAGCGCGGGCGGCGTGGTCTACGGCATCAAGCGGCCGAACCCGTCGCCGAGCTGGTTCGGCTTCCACGAGGTCTTCCACTCCCTCACGCTGGCCGCCTTCGTGGTGCACTACGTGGGCATCTCGCTGGTCGCGTACCAGCACGCGTAACGCGACACGCCCTCTCCCACCCGGCCACGGCTCGCACGAGCCGTGGCCGTTTTCGTGCGCCCGGAACCCGACGCCGATTGACGTGCTTTATTTTTTGAGAGCTACTTTCATTTCATGGTTGCTCTCACTTACGCTGAAGACGCGCGGCGCGATCCCCGCCGCTGGTGGGCCCTCGCGGCCCTGGTCGCGAGCATGCTCGTGCTCGGCTTCGACATGACGATCCTCAACGTGGCCCTCCCGACCATGGCGAAGGACCTCGGCGCCACCACCGGACAGCAGCAGTGGATGGTGGACGCGTACGTCGTCGTCTTCGCGGCGCTGATGCTCCCCGCCGGACTGCTCGGCGACCGGTTCGGACGGCGCCTGATGCTGATCGCCGGGCTCGGCGTCTTCCTCGCCGGTTCCGTGGTCGGCGCCCTGGCCGCGGACGTGCACGCGGTGGTCGCCGCCCGCGCGGTCATGGGGGTCGGCGGGGCCCTGGTCATGCCGCTCGCCCTGTCCGTGCTGCCCTCGATGTTCGGGCCCGAGGAGCGCACCAAGGCCGTCGGCGTCATCTCGGCCGCCTCCGCGCTCGGCCTGCCGCTCGGCCCGATCATCGGCGGCTGGCTGCTGAACCACTTCTGGTGGGGCTCGGTGTTCCTGATCAACGTGCCCATGGCCGCCATCGGTGTGGCCGCCTGCGTCTTCCTGCTCCCAGAGACGCGGGATCCTGCGTCCCCGAAGGTCGACACCCTCTCCACGGCACTCACGGCGACCGGCCTCGGCGCGCTGATCTACGCGATCATCGAGGCTCCCGACCGCGGCTGGGGCGACCCCCGCGTACTCGCCATGTTCGCCGCAGCCGCCGTCCTCCTGGCCGGGCTGGTACTGCGCGAGCGCCGCGAGGCCCGCCCCATGCTCGACATGACGCTGCTCGCCCGGCGAGGCTTCCTGTTCAACACGATCGCCGCGACCCTCGTGATGTTCGTGCTGAGCGGACTGATGTTCGTGCTGCCGCCCTACCTCCAGGCCGTGCTCGGCCACGACGCGCTCGGCACCGGGGTGCGGCTGCTGCCCATGATGGGCGGGCTGCTGGTCGCCGCGAAGGGCGCGCAGCCGGTCGTCGCCCGGTTCGGACCGCGGGCCGTGGTCACCGCGGGCCTGGTCGTGCTCGCCTTCGCCGCGCTGCTGGGCAGCCGTACGACGGTGGACTCCGGCTACGGCTTCACCGCCCTGTGGCTGTCGATCGCCGGTGCCGGCTTCGGCTTCTCCGTCGTCCCGGCCATGGACGGGGCGCTGGGCGCCCTGCCCGCCGACCGGGCGGGCAGCGGCTCCGGCCTGCTGATGACGCTGCGCCAGGTCGGCGGCGCGGTCGGCATCGCCCTGCTCGGCAGCCTCCTGGCGAGCGCCTTCCGGCAACGGCTCGACGTCACCGGCCTGCCCGCCGGCACCGCCCACACCGCCGAACGGTCCGTGGTCGCGGCACACCTCGTCGCCGAGAGGACGGGCTCGGCGCACCTCGCGGCCTCCGCGAACGGCGCGTACGTGCACGGCATGGGCCTGGTGCTGCTGGTGGGCGGGATCGCCTCGGTGGTGGCGGCGCTGCTGGCGGCCGCGTTCCTGCCGGGCGGCGCCCGCGGCGCCGTGGAGGCCGAGCCGGGTCAGGACCCGGCCATGGCCCGGCCCTGACCCGATGCCGGACAATGACCTTCATGACGGCCGCACGTACCAGCACCCCAGCCGACCGCCCCACGATGGGACTGAGGGAGCGCAAGAAGCTCAAGACCCGGCAGGCGATCCGTACGGCGACGTACGCGCTGATCGAGGAGCAGGGGTACGACGCCACGACGATCGAGCAGATCGCCGACCGCGCCGAGGTGTCGCCGTCGACCGTCTTCCGTTACTTCCCGACCAAGGAGGACATCGTCCTCACGGACGAGTACGACGAGATCATGCTGGAGGAGCTGCGGGCCCGGCCCGTCGACGAGCCGTGGATGGACTCCCTCCGGCACGTGATGCACAAAGCCCTCGCGCTGGGAATGAGCGACGAGCCCGAGGTGTCCCGGCTGCGCGCCCGGCTGGGCGTGGAGGTTCCCGCGGTCCGCGCCCGGATGATGGAGAGCATGTCGGCAGCCGGCCTGCTCATCCGCCAGGCCGTCGCCGCCCGCACCGGCCTGGACCAGGACAGCCTGGAGGTGCGGGTCTTCGCCATGTCCCTCATGGGCGGCCTGATGGAGGTCTCCCTGTACTGGGCCGAGAACGGGTGCGAGGGTGAGCTGAGCGACCTCATGGACCGGGCCATGGACGTCCTGGAACACGGCCTGCCCACCGGAAATCCGTGAGCCCACGGCCCTCCGCCCGTGCCATCCTGTCCGGGTGAACGGTCCCGTGATCCACGTCGGGTTCGACCCCGGCCTGCACCTGTTCGTCCCGCACCACCGGCGCCCCGGCGCCACCGCGGTCGTCACGGACGGCGTCTCGACGCTCGGCCACGTCGTGGAGTCCCTGGGCGTGCCGCTCACCGAGGTCGGCGCGCTGGTGGTGGACGGCCGTGAGGTGTCGGTGTCGTACGTGCCGCGGGCGGCCGAGACGGTCCAGGTGTGCGCCGTCGCACGCCCCCAGCAGGTCCCCGGCGCTCCCCTGCGCTTCCTCCTCGACGTGCACCTGGGCACCCTCGCCCGCCGGCTGCGCCTGCTGGGCGTCGACACCGCGTACGAGTCCACCGACATCGGCGACCCGGCGCTCGCCGCCCGGTCGGCCGCCGAGAAGCGGGTCATGCTGAGCCGCGACCGGGGCCTGCTGCGCCGCCGTGAGCTGTGGGCCGGCGCGTACGTCTACAGCACCCGCCCCGAGGACCAGCTCCAGGACGTCCTCGACCGCTTCCGCCCCGAGCTGCGCCCCTGGACCCGCTGCACCGCCTGCAACGGACTGGTGCGGGAGGCCACGAAGGACGAGGTCGCCGACCAGCTCGAACACGGCACGCACCGCACGTACGACGTCTTCGCCCGCTGCCTCGACTGCGGCCGCGCCTACTGGAAGGGCGCCCACCACGACCAGTTGGAGGCCATCGTGGAGCGCGCCCTGGCCGGGTACGCCGACCGGAGCTGACGTCCTTCCCGAGTGGGTGCCCGGTGCCCGGCTCAGCCGCCGAGCACGGTGCGCAGGCGGTCCGGGTCGGTCGTGGGGGCGTCGCAGGTGAAGTCGCGGCAGACGTAGGCGGTCGGCTCGCCGTGGACGAGAGGGCGGTCGGCGAGCAGCGGGAACTCCTCGCTGTCCGGAGTGCCGTACGCGACGACCGCGCCGGGGGCGGTGCCCAGAAGTGCCGTACGGTGCAGGGCCCTTGCCGCCGCGTCGTCGAGGGACGGGCCGACGACCGCGACCTCGCGCGGGCCGTCCAGCAGGGCCTCGGCGACGGCCAGCCCCCAGCCGGTGAAGCGCGGAACGCGCGGGCCGAGCGCGCCCACCACGCCAAGCGCCCGCTCGGCGGCGGTGCGGTGGGCCTCGGAACCCGTGTGGGCGGCGTAGCCGAGCAGGGCGCCGGCCGCCGCCGACCAGCCGGAGGGGGTGGCATTGTCGGTGGGGTCCTGGGGCCGGCGGATCAACTGCTCGGCGTCGGCGGCGGTGTCGTACAGGGCGCCCGTCTCCGGGTCGGCGAACCGGGTGAGCACATGCCCGAGGAGCAGCCCGGCGAACTCCAGCCAGACGCCCTCGCCGGTGACGGAGGCGAGGGCGAGGAAGCCCTCGGCGACGTCGGCGTAGTCCTCCAGCACCCCGGCGTTGGCTCCGGCCCGGCCGTCCCTGCTGGTACGACGCAGCGCGGCGTGCTCGTCCATGTGCAGCCGGACCAGCAGATCGGCGGCGCCGACCGCGGCCTCGACCAGGTCCGGGCGGTCGAAGTAGGCGCCGGTCTCGGCGAGGGCGGCGATCGCCAGCCCGTTCCAGGCGGCGACGACCTTGTCGTCCCGGCCCGGTGCCGGGCGCTCGGCCCGCTTCGCCAGCAGCCGGCGCCGTACGGACTCGACCCGGTCGGCGTCGAACACGCCTTCTTGCACGGGGAGTTGCAGAACGGAGGCGCCCTGTTCGAAGGTGCCCTCCTCGGTCACGCCGAAGCAGCGGGCGGCGAGTTCGGCGTCCTCGGCGCCGAGTGCCTCCCTCAGTTGGGCGGGGGTCCACACGTAGTAGGCGCCCTCGACGTGCCGGCCCGTGCCGTCATCGCTGTCCGCGTCCAGGGCCGAGGCGAACCCGCCTTCCGCCGTGCGCAGTTCGCGCACCATGAAGTCGGCGGTCGTGAGGGCCACCCGGCGGGCGAAGTCGGAGCCGGTGGCCCGCCACAGGTGGGCGTAGACCCGGCACAGCAGGGCGTTGTCGTACAGCATCTTCTCGAAGTGCGGCACCACCCAGTCGCGGTCGACGGAGTACCGGGCGAAGCCGCCGCCGAGCTGGTCGTGGATGCCGCCGCGGGCCATCCGCTCGCAGGTGTCCGCCGCCATCTGGAGGGCTCCCTCGGAGCCGGTGCGGGCGTGGTGCCGCAGCAGGAACTCGATCACCATCGACGGCGGGAACTTCGGCGCGCCGCCGAACCCGCCGCGCCGGGCGTCGTACTCCCGGGTGAGCGCGAGCAGCGCCTGCGCCGCCTCCTCGTCCCCCGGCGGCCGCGCGGTGCCGTAGCCGATCTCCCGCTGTGACAGGTCCCGCACGATCTTCCCGGCGACGTCGGCGACCTCGTCCCGCCGGGTCTGCCAGGCCTGCCGCACCCCTTCGAGGACCTGCCGGAAGGAGGGCATGCCGTGCCGGGGCCCGGGCGGGAAGTACGTGCCGAAGTAGAACGGCTCGGCGTCGGGCGTGAGGAACACGGTCATCGGCCATCCGCCCTGCCCGGTGGCCGCCTGCACGGCCTCCATGTACACGGCGTCGACGTCGGGCCGCTCCTCGCGGTCCACCTTGACGCTGACGAAGTGCTCGCCGAGGAACGCGGCGGTGGCCGCGTCCTCGAAGGATTCGTGCGCCATGACGTGGCACCAGTGGCAACTGCTGTATCCGACGCTCAGCAGCACGGGGACATCGCGCCGCCGCGCCTCCTCGAAGGCCTCCGCCGACCACGGCCACCAGTCGACCGGGTTGTCGGCGTGCTGGAGCAGGTAGGGGGACGTCTCGTGGGCCAGTCGGTTCGGCATACCCCCATCCTGCCTCACCCCGCGCCGCCGGACGCGGAGGGTGATCGCACCGCGACTCCTCGTGTGCCCGCAGCTCTTCGCTTCCCGGGGGTCGGCGGCGGTCGGGACATGTGATCGCCGCCCCCTCGCGCTCCCGCGCGAGCCGAAGGACACTCGTAGGCAACGGAGTTGTCGCCGGAGGGGGACGGGACATGCGAGATGGCCATCGGGTGGACGCCGAGCGGCTGCTGACTCGGGCCGTGGAGGAGGAGGTTCGCCGCTCGGGCGGCCGGGTGGACGGAAGCGTGCTGCTGTCCCGGGCGCGCGGCGCGCTGGACACCATGGCCGAGGCCGCGGCGGAGGAGTACGGGGCCTACACGCGGGCGCTGGACGAGGCGGCGGCCGGGCAGCTCACGTTCGCCCAGCGCTACGCCCGCGAGGGCGGCGGAACGCCCCTGCTCGTCGCGGGAGTTGCGGGACTCGCCGCCGTCGTCGCCGATCTGGCGCTGGGCACCGGAGGCGGCACCGCCGTCGGCGCGGGCGTCACCGCCGGGGTGGTGGGCGCCGCCGCCACCGTGGTGAAGGTGACCGCCACCCATGTACCCGCCGCCCACCGCCGGGCCGGGGCGGCAGGCCAGCCCGGCGGACCGCAGCAGTTGCGGTTGCAGTGGCTGACCGCGCTGGAGGTGCGCGGCATCCGCCCGTTCCTCGACCAGCAGCGGGTGCTGAGCGCGTCCACCACGCCGAAGAAGGCGGCGCCCCGGCTGCGCGGCACGGACAAGAGCGCGGCGGCCCGCAGACGCAGTGCCCTCGAGCAGTCGTTCGGCCAACTGCCCGAGTCCGTGGGAGTGTTCGCGGGGCGGCGGCAGGAGATGGCGCGGATCCGGCAGTGGGTGCAGGCGGCCCGCGCGTCCACCGAGACCCGGCCGACCGTCGTGGTCCTGCACGGAGCGCCGGGCTCCGGCCGCAGCACGCTGGCGGTCCGCGCGGCCCACGATCTGAAGGACCAGTTCCGGGGCGCGGTCGTGGTCGACCTGCGCGGCGGCAGCAGGGAGGAGCCGCCGCTTCCCGTCCGCGACGCCCTGCTGCACCTGCTGAACCGGCTCGGCGCGCCCCGCGAGCAACTGCTGTTCCGTGACCGCACCTCCCCCGATCAGCAGCTCAAACGGCTCGGCGAGCTGTACCACCAGCATCTGACCGGGCTGCCGGTCACGATCGTGCTGGACGACGCCTCGGACGCCGAGCAGGTCCGCGCCCTGGTCCCCGAGCGCTCCGACAGCCTGGTCCTGGTCACCGCCCGCGAACCACTGCGGCTGCCCGCCGACCTGCCCGCCTGGGTGCACCAACTGCCCGTCGAGGCACTGGACGCGGTGGGTGCGGAGGAGCTGCTGACGGCCGCCGCACAGGACAGCTCGGGGCCCTACGACGCGGAATCCACCGACCGGATCACGCAGTTGTGCGGCGGGCTGCCGCTGGCCCTGCGCATCGCGGGCTCCTGCCTCGGCCCTCGCTCACCGCGCCGGCTGGCCGGCGACCTCGGCGCGTACGGCCCGGTGGAGCCGGTGGAGCGTGTCCTGTGGCTGCGCTACACCGACCAGTCGGAGCAGGGCCGCAGGCTGCTGAGACGGCTCGCCCTGGCCGGACGCGCCTCCATGGGCGGCGCGGCGGCGGCCGCGCTGCTGGCCACGGACGAGACGGAGGCGAAGAGGCAGCTGACCGCCCTCGCCAGGGCGGGTCTGATCGACCATGTGCGGGGCAACCGCTACCGGCTGCACGACCTGGTGCGGGCCTTCGCGCACGCGCGTCTGCTGGACGAGGAGGACCCCGCCGAGCGGACGGCCGCGCAGGAACGGCTGATCGAGAACTACGCCGAGCTGGCCGACTCCGTGCTGCGCCTGGTCGACGGGAACATGTCCACCCGGTCGGACCGCTTCAGCCCGCACGGTTTCACCTCCCTGGACGAGGCGCTGCGCTGGCTGGACGACGAGTCGAGCTTCATCACGGCCGCCCTCAGGCACGCGGAGGGCGTGAACCAGGGCGCCGTGCTGAACCTGCTCGGCGCCCTGTGCGACTACTGCCTGCTGCGCGGCGACCTGTACCGGCTGGGGGAGATCAGCGAGCTGACCCAGGCCGTCGACCAGGGACTTCTTGTCCGGTCGGTGCAATGGCGTACCGGCATCGCCGCCCGCCAGCTCGGCGAGCTGGACAAGGCGCGGACCACGCTGGCCTCGGTCGTCGACCTCTACCGGGAGGCTCACCACGAAGCGGGCGCGGCCCGCGCGCTGAACTCCCTCGGCATCACGCTGCACCACCAGGGCAACCTGACAGAGGCGGCGGCCCGCTTGCGGGAGGCCCTCGATCTCCAGGCGGCGCCCGAGCTGGCGACCGACCGCGCCTGGACGATGCACGCGCTGGCGGCGGTGGAGCGGGACCGGGCGCACCTGGCGGAGGCGCTGGAGCTGCTCACGCAGTCGCTGGTGCTGCACCGGGAGGGCGGTTCGGTGCACGGCGAGGCGTGGGCCCACTTCCAGCTCGGCCAGCTCGCGCTGCGCAGGGGCGACGTGGAGCGGGCCGAGGCGGATCTGCGCCAGGCGCTGGAACGCTACCGCCGCACCAGGGACGCCCGTGGCGAGGCCTGGGCCCTCACCCAGCTCGCCCGGGCCCGGCTGCTGGCCGGCGAGACGGCCGAGGCGGTGGAGGAGCTGCGGCAGGCGGCGGCGCGGCACCGGGACAACGAGGACGCGCGCGGCGAGGCGTGGACGCTGTACTACCTCGGTCAGGCGCTTGAGGAGACCGGCGCACTCGACCAGTCGGTGCGCGAGCTGGAGCGTGCGCGCACCATGTTCTCCCGGATGCGGGACGTGTACGGACTGGCCTGCGCCCGGCACCACTCGGCCCGGGTCACCCGGGACCAGCGGGCGGCGCAGACCGGCTCACTGCGCAACTCGGGTTTCGCCCGCCAGCTCCTCGTCGACGCCCGCGCCGACTTCCAGCGCATCGGCCTGGCGCACGGTCAGGCGTGGACGTGTCTGGAGCTGGCCGTGGTGGACGCCGGCAACGCGCGCACCCAGCAGGCGCTGTCCCTGTGCGACGAGGCGCTGGCCCTGTTCGCCACCTACGGGGACCGCCGCGGCGAGGACTGGGCGCGGTTCCTGCGCTGCACCCTGCTGCCGTACGCGGCCCCCGGCGGCACGGAGGTCGGCACGGCGGTGGCCCAGGAGGAACTGGCCCAGCTCGCCCGCGGCGCGCATCCGCTGCGCGACGGCAAGCTGAACGACTACGTCGAGGCCTACCGGCTCCTCCTGGAGCGCGGAGTGAGCCTGGAGGCGGGCTGGCAGGCCTGGCGCCTGGGCATGGTGCCGGAGCGGCACGCGCGGGAGGTGATGGGGGTGGCGGTGCCGGACCGTAACTGATCTTCCGTCCGGGCCGGGCCGGCCCGGCCCGCACGAGAGGCCGTGGGCGCACCGCCGGCCCGGGTGTCAGCCCCGCTCGGGCTTGGCCTCGCCGGAGGCGGCGCCGGGCCGCGCCGCGGGGTCCGGGGCCTCCTTGAAGTCGATCCTGCCCATGTGGCGGTTCATGGACTTCATCAGGGCCCACACCGCGAGGGCCATCACCGCGAAGACGACGAAGCCGAGGACGCCGGGGGTGACCTTGTTCTTGTCGAACTCGGCGAGAGGGACCAGGTGCGTCATTGCCAGGCTCACGCTTGCACTCATGTCAGGCATTGTCCCTCACGACTGCCGGACACCCGCAAAGAGGTCGTCCTCCGGGAGCGAGGTGTCGACGAGCGACTTCGCGAGCTCGTACTCCTCCGTCGGCCAGACCTCCTTCTGGATCTCCATCGGCACCCGGAACCAGCCGCCGTCGGGGTCGATCTGCGTGGCGTGGGCGATCAGCGCCTTGTCGCGGATCTCGAAGAAGTCGGCACAGGGGACGTGCGTGGTGAGCGTGCGCTCGGTGTGCCCCGACTTCTCCCAGCGCTTGAGCCACTCGCCGTAGGGGGACTCCAGGCCCCGGTCGAGCAGGGCCTGGTGCAGCGTCTCGGTGCGCAGGCGGTTGAAGCCCTGGTTGTAGTAGAGCTTCTGCGGCTGGTAGGCCGGGCCGTACTCGTCCTCCGGGTACTTCTCGGCGTCCGCGGCGCCCTCGAAAGCCACCATCGAGATCTTGTGGGTCATGATGTGGTCGGGGTGCGGGTAGCCGCCGTTCTCGTCGTAGGTGGTGATCACCTGGGGACGGAAGGAGCGGATCTGGCGGACCAGCTCACCGGCCGCCTTGTCGAGGTCCTCAAGGGCGAAGCAGCCCTCGGGCAGCGGGGGCAGCGGGTCGCCCTCGGGCAGGCCGGAGTCGACGAAGCCGAGCCACTCCTGGCGCACGCCGAGGATCTCGCGGGCCTCGTCCATCTCCTTCCTGCGCACCTCGTGGATGTTCTCCTCGATGTACTTGTCGCCCTGGAGCTTGGGGTTGAGGATGGAGCCACGCTCTCCGCCCGTGCAGGTCACCACCAGCACGTCCACCCCCTCGGAAACGTACTTGGCCATGGTGGCCGCGCCCTTGCTCGACTCGTCGTCGGGGTGCGCGTGCACGGCCATCAGTCGCAGCTGGTCAGTCAAGGCTCAGTCCTCAGGTCAAGTCGGTGCCCGGCTCGGCGGGCAGTCAACGGTGCCGTCCCGCGGCAGGATCGGTCCGGGGTCGCGGTCGGTCGGGCGGGCGCGGGCTTCTATAGTGACCGAATCGGGGGGCGAATAATTCCGGGGTCCGGCTCCGGAAGCCCCCGCGGGGCGCCCGTCCCGCACCGGCCGAGAGGACGATCATGAGCACGGCGAGCACCCGGCTGCCCGAGGGTCGCTACGGCCGCTCCGCGAACGAGCGCGCCGACCACAAGCTCAAGATCACCGGTGCCGTCCTGGGCGCGGCCCTGCTCGCCCTGATCGGCTACTTCGCCTACCACTACGTCGGCCAGAACAAGATCAGCGCGCAGGTCGTCGCCTTCCAGACGTCGGACGACGCGGTGCGGGTCCATCTGGAGGTCCACAAGGACGCCGGCGCCCGCGGCTACTGCACGCTGCGCTCGCAGGCGGCCGACGGCTCCGAGGTCGGACGGGCGGACTTCCGCTTCGACGAGCACGCCTCGCAGATCGACAAGGTGCTCACCCTGCGGACGACGGCCCGGGGCACGACGGCCGAGCTGCTGGGCTGCGACGCCGGGTGACGCGTCGGCGCAGACCGGAACAGCGGTGGCTGACCTGCATTGACGTAGGTCTCACGGCTTATGTCCTCCCCCTTTGCGCCCGGAATTGTTAGGCTCGTGGTTTCGCCCATCCATGAGGGAACATTCTTCTGGGTAGGGCGATGCTTTGTATTCCCAGCACCGACGAGGAGCACCTGTGACCCAGACCAGCGAGAACGTCACCTGGCTGACCCAGGAGGCGTACAACAAGCTCAAGGACGAGCTTGCGTACCTTACTGGTCCTGCGCGCACGGAGATCGCCGCCAAGATCGCGGCCGCGCGCGAGGAGGGCGACCTGCGCGAGAACGGCGGGTACCACGCGGCCAAGGAGGAGCAGGGCAAGCAGGAGCTCCGTGTGCGCCAGCTGACCCAGCTCCTCGAGACCGCCCAGGTCGGCGAGCCGCCGGCCGCGGACGGCGCGGTCGCGCCGGGCATGGTCGTCACGATCGCCTTCGACGGCGACGAGGACGACACCCTGACCTTCCTGCTGGCCTCGCGGGAGTACGCGAGCGCCGAGATCGAGACGTACTCGCCGCAGTCCCCGCTGGGCTCCGGCGTGCTCGGCCACAAGGTCGGTGAGGACGCGGAGTACGAACTGCCGAACGGCAAGGTCGCCTCGGTCAAGATCCTCAAGGCCGAGCCGTACAGCGGCTGAGTCCCCGCACCGGCTTCCGGCGAAGCCTCCGGCGCTCCGCGTGAGCACCGGGGGCTTCGTCATGTCCGGGCCACCACTGGCCCCGGCTTCGCCGTCGCTCGTGCTCAGGCCGTGGCCGAGCGGTACTTGCGCACCGCCAGGGTGCGGAAGACGAGGATGATCAGAGCCGAGTAGATCAGCGAGGCCCAGACCGGGTGCTGCATCGGCCAGGCGGTGGACGTGGACTGGCCGGGGTTGGCGAAGAGCACACGGCAGGCCTGGACGGTGGCGCTGAAAGGGTTCCACTCCGCGACATGCCGCAGCCACGGCGTCATCTTGCCGGAGTCCACGAACGCGCTGGAGACGAACGTCACCGGGAAGAGCCAGATCAGACCGCCGGAGGTGGCCGCCTCGGGCGTGCGGACCGACAGGCCGATCAGGGCGCCGATCCAGGTGAAGGCGTAACCGAGCAGGAGCAGCAGGCCGAAGGCGGCCAGCACCCGGCCGACGTTCGTGTCGCCGTCCGATCCGACGCGCCAGCCGACGAGCAGGGCGACGGCGGCGAGGACGAACAGGGTCAGCGCCGTCTGCACCAGGTCGGCGAAGGTGCGCCCGGTGAGCACCGCGCCGCGCGCCATGGGCAGCGAGCGGAACCGGTCGATCAGGCCCTTGTGCATGTCGTCGGCGATGCCGGCGCCGGAGCTGGCGGTGGCGAAGGTGACGGTCTGCGCGAAGATGCCCGCCATCAGGAAGTTCTTGTAGACGCTGGGATCGGTCGTGCCCTGGATCTGCATGGAGCCGCCGAACACGTAGGTGAACAGCACCACGAACATGATCGGCTGGATGAGCCCAACTGTGCGCGGGTGTGGTTCTGGTTGCAGCAGTCCCCGTCACTCCCGCAGGTCTTCAGGTTCTCCAGCTCCAGCGCCGCGAACTTCGGATCAATGCTGCCGGTGACCTCCATGGGCGGCAGCACCATGAGCGGCGGCACAGGAACCCCTCTAGAGCTTTTGAGCGCCTCCATGGCAGCCTGCCAGGAACCCGAACCGCGCCAGGCTTCCGCGCGCCGCCTCACGGCGCTCCAGGAGTTACCTGAGACCTGCACCTCACTCCACCGGGCAGCAGTCCGCAGCTTCCACAAGATCGCTTCGAACACCTCCCGCTTGGGTGTCCAGTTCTGGCGAGATTCAGGAAGCACGGCGTCAGCCGTCTCCCATTCCTCATCGCTGATCTGAAGCGGCACCAACGTGCCTGTCTCTCTGTGCCACTCCGTGAGGGGGTCGGCGATCCCCTTCCGGCGCGGCTGTCCCTTGCCGAGCACCTGTACACGGATGTCCAGCAGCTCAAGCAGGTCCCGACGCTGCACGGGGGTGAAGGAGTCCATCTCGGTCGCCTGCTCCTCCACCAGGGCAACGATCTCATCCGCCCGCTGCTGCTGATCTTCGGCTTCTCGGAGCCAGCGAGCCACGCGGTCACGCTCGGCCGTCAGTTCGTCTTCCTTCGCCTGGAGAGCTTGTTGCACCTCCCGGACCGTGTCCTCGTCGATGCCGTCTCCGGCGCCCTCATCCAACTCGTCCTCAATGAGCTGGGTGAGCTTATGAAGGAGCTGCCCCTTGCGACTCGCCTTCTTCTTCTCAATCTGCGCGTCCAACTCGGCGAGGCGCTCCCGATACGTCTCAGCGCGCGCCGGGATCGCCCCCAACCACTTGGCGGCGAGGTCCCTGAACTTGTCCACGTCCGAGAGCAGAGCCTCAATCTCAGCCCAGACGGCCCTTTCAACGTCGGGTGCAGGAAGTTCCGCGCAGTCGCACTTCAGCCCGAGCCGCTTTCCCATGCACCGGTAGTAGCCGATGGGAGATTCGGCAGACCTTCCACCCGTGTAGTAGCCGCCGCACAATGCGTGCAGACGACCGGTGAACAGATAGTGATTGAGATCCTTCTTCTTGAACGACCGCCGGTTGAGAGCCTTCCGAAGAGCATCCACCCGCTTCGGATCATTAATCGGTCGAGGGACCTCGATCCGAAAGACCTCAAAGGTCTCCTCCTCGTCATCCTCAGTGGTGCGCTCAATGCGGAACTCCACGTATCCGTCAAGAGCTGTGGAGTTAAGTCGCTTAGCCAGGTTCGCACCGGGCCACGGCAGGCCCTTACGGGTGCGGATACCAAGGGTGTTCAGATGCTCGGCAGCCTCGACACGCGTGTAGCCGAGGTCCACGATCAGATTCGCGGCAAGATTGATCACACGCACCTCGTCCTCGCAGAGGGCGGGAATGGCCTTGCTTCCCTTACCGTTGAGGGTCACGCCGTACGGGGGCTGGCCAAGAGGCCAACCGCCAGCAGCCAACTTCTGATCACGGCCGCCCATGGTTCGCTCAAGGATCAGGGTGTGTTCCAGCTCCGCCATGTACGACAGCAGGCTGAGCATGATGCCGAACAGTTCGTCGTCACTGTCCAGACGACCATCCGCCGTAGCAACCCTGATCTTGTGATGCTTGGTGACGTTGAACACCCAAAGGTGGATGTCCTCCATGGTCCGTCCGATGCGGTCCAGCTTGCCGAAAACGACGAGGTCAATGAGGCCCTTTTCAATGGCCTCGGTCATCTCGTCGAGATCAGGTCGAGAGTCCTTCTTTCCCGACTCCCCACCGTCGACATAAATTTTGTGAACCTTGTACTTTCCAGGCCCGACCTTATAGTCCAGCCATGCCTTGCACTGCTTTTCCTGAGCGTCGAGGCCGTATCCCTCGACCTGCTTCGCGGTCGATACGCGAAGGTAGATGGCCACCCGAATCACGCCCCGAGCGGTCCGACGACCGCGCATGACGGTACCCTTCCCCATGTCAGTCCCTCCGTGACTGGCAGGCCGGTCCATGACTGGCCTGGTCCCAGGGGGCGGCAACCCCCTGGGACCTCCATGTGATGTCCCATCAGGATAGCCGTCCCACTGCTACTCGTCAGGCAAGCTTCGATAACTTCCGCCGATCTCAAGGTTGTTGGACAAGCGGCCAAACAAGAGGTCGGCGAGTCGCTGCTCTTCGCGTTCTCCCCACTCAACGGCGCGCCAACGAGAAATGACTTCGCCGGGCTGCGGCTTCCTCCTCTTCTTCGGGCAGCTCATTCTCCCCACCTCTGATCGCTCATCGCTTCGCGGGCGAACTCACGGTTTAGGGCGAGATCTTCCGCGATTCCGGCGGCGAGTTGGGCAGCGCCAGGGGTGTAGCCGGAGCCGACGTAACGCCAGGTGGCTTCCGCGGCTGTTCCGTCTTGCGGCTCTGCGCTGTTTCTTTGGTGTGCAGCGCGGTCGGCGCGCAAGGCCGCGTAGGTGGTGGAGTAGGCGCGGGATTTGGTGAGGATGTGGCCTCGGTAGCCGAGGGTATGAGCCCAGTCCCGGAGCCGGAGGGGCGCATACTCGGCCAGGCTGCCCAGGTGCCAGCACGTGCGCATGAGGGTGCGGACGTGCCCGCTCACGGGGGCCGACTCGATGTCTCCCCAGGTCGAAAGCGCGTGGTCGACGCCGGCGCCTGTCTCGCTCGCTCCCTTGGTCACGTACTTGGCCACATACGCGGCCACGGCGTCATCGTCGGGTCCGTCGCCGTCGGCGCGTAGCGGCCGGGCGTCGACCTGGGCGCCCCAGCGCAAGACCAGCTCGCCCACGGCCGGGCTGTAGGGCGCGCGGACCAGGACCCGCCGGGCGGAGGCGCTTACGGCGCCGGTGAGCAGTTCGGCAGTGCCCCAGGCCGGGGGTGCCTCGTGGGGTCCGTTGGGGCCGTCGAGGCGGACGACGGCGTGCACGTGGACGGCTGCTCGCTTCTGGTACTCAGCGACGCGGGCGAAGGACAGCCGGGCGTGTTTGGCGAAGTGGGTCTGTACGAGGCCGACGGCGGAGGCGAGGCGACGCCGGACGTCGATGACGAAGCGGTCCCACAGCTTGGAGGCGTGCGCGTACCACAGCACGTGCTTCGCCAAGATCGCCGAAGCCACCGGCTACAAGCGCGAGCACATCGGCAAGATGGCCCGGCCGGAGACCGACGGCAAGGGCGTACGTCCACGGATCACCCAGTACTACAAGATCCTCGAAGTAGTGGACGCGCTACGCATCCCCGGCCATCTCGCAGGACTGGCCCCACGCCCGTGGGAGCTGGCCCAGAGTACGACTCCGTCACGGCCGGACGACCCGAGCACCTTGATCGCCCAGGGTGGGGCAGGCCTGTGGGATGTCGCGGAATTGCTCCGCCGCACGGAGTTGTCGAGCATCAACAGCGCCGCCCTGGAGTCCATCGAGCAGGGTATTGATCAACTCGCCCGCGCCTACCCGTACGCCGATGCCGACTACCTGCACGAGCGCACCCGAAACGACCTGCACTACGTCACCAAGCAGCTCGAAGGCCGGATGACCCTCCGCCAGCACCGCGAACTACTCGTCGATGCCGGATGGCTGTTCCTGCTGAACGCATGCGTCCAGTACGACCGCGGCCAGCGCGAGGCCGCCAACCTCAGCAAGGCCGCCGCACTCCGCATCGGCGAAGAAGCCGGCCACGGCGAGATCAAGGCATGGGCATGGGAGATCGAGGCGTGGTTCGCCCTCACCCAGAGCCGTTGGCAAGACATGCTCGACGCCGTCGAAGCAGGACACGCCTCCGACCAGACACATTCCGTCGGCGTGCAGCTATACGCGCACAAGGCACGCGCCGCCGCCCGCGTGGGAGACGCCCGCCTGGTCCGTGATTCCCTGGACGCCGGACGCGCGCGCCTGGACCGGCTACCAAGCCCGGACCACCCCGAACACCACTTCATCATCGACCCGGACAAGTGGGACTTCTACGAGATGGACGCCTACCGTCTCCTCGGAGACGACGAGCGCGCCGCCACCCACGCCCGGTCAGTGATCCGCATCAGCACCGGCCCCGACGGAACAGAAATCTCCCCCATGCGCGCCGCAGAGGCCCGTCTCACCCTCGGAGTCGCCGCCGCCCGCACCGGCGAAATCGAAGAAGCCATCGGCATGGGCACCGCAGCCCTCGAAGCCGACCGCAAATCCCTCCCGTCCCTGCTTTTAGTCGCTGACGAACTGGACAAGGAACTACGCGCCAGGTACCCGCGCGAAGCCGCCACACGCGATTTCCACGACCGGGTCATGACTATCAAGCAAGGCACTGTCCGACCCGAGCACCCATTCTAAGGGTGGCCCAAAAGAGATACAAAAACTAGTCAAAGTCGTGCTGAAAACAACCCTGTGTGGCTCCCGTGTCGCCCGTCAGCGTGGTGTGCGATCGAACACCCGCACGGTGTGAGGCAACGACACGAAACGGCTCGCCAATGCTCTGTCGAGCGGCGGCCAGCGATAAAGGAGTTGATCCCGATCAAGGGACGAACGAAGTTCGCGGGAGTGGGAGTCGCGGCGGCTATCCTGGTTATGGGCAGCGCGTTCTCGGCTCAGGCCACTGCATTGGACATCGCTCAGGCCAAGGCCCCGTATGAGTCCGGGGGCAAGGTCTACGCCGAAGCAACTCTGTTCGGCCCAAACCCCGTGGACACGCAACTCTGCGTCTACTTGAACGCGCAGCACCCATACGGCCCCGACGTCACCATCGCGTCCGCCTGCAAGAAGTTCGATGCCGGCACGGTGAAGGCATCTGCCCCACGACCCGCATGCGGCAACTACACCACCTGGGCCGCCGCGTTGTACAAGGGGAAAGTGATCTGGCAAGGCAGCACAGGGTACAGGGTCTTCTGCTAGCACCTGCACAATAAGGGGCTCGCCGGAATCACTCCGGTGAGCCCCTTATTCGTGTGCTGGGCAAAACGAATAACCGGCCACCCTGCGCCATGAGACAGTGTGGAAATGAGTCCTGTTTGGGCTGCTCGGCGGCCTGTTTGGGCTGGGTGTAACCCAGCGTGGGTACCGACGAACACGATTCTGGCTCGTCGCCATACGGCGGGCCTTCGTACTTTCGTGGTGTTGCACCTAGTCGACAGTCACGCACGGAGCGCGGCGAAGAAGCGCGCTCAACCGGCTGCCCGGCGGTACTTGCGTACCGCCAGCGTTCGGAACACCACGACAATCAGCACGGACCACAGCAACGATGCCCACACCGGGTGCTGCATGGGCCAGGCGTCCGGCACCGGATATCCCGCCGGGAGATTGCCAAAGAGCTGGCGGCATGCCTGCACGGTGGCGCTGAACGGATTCCAGTTCGCGATGGTCTGCAAGAACGAGGGCATGTTCTCCGACGGCACGAACGCGTTCGAGATGAATGTCAGCGGGAACAGCCAGATCAGGCCGCCGGAGGTAGCCGCCTCGGGGGTGCGTACGGACAGGCCGATCAGCGCACCGATCCACGAGAACGCGTAGCCCAGCAGGAGCAGCAGGCCGAATCCGACCAGTACCTTGCCGAAGTTCTCGTGCGTGCGCCAGCCGACCAGGACGGCGACGACCGCGAGGACCACCAGGGTCAGGGCCGTCTGCACCAGGTCGGCGAGGGTGCGGCCGGTGAGGACCGCGCCACGGGCCATGGGCAGCGAGCGGAACCGGTCGATGAGGCCCTTGTGCATGTCGTCAGCGATCCCCGCGCCGGCTCCGGCGGTGGCGAACGTGACGGTCTGCGCGAAAATGCCCGCCATCAGGAACTCGCGGTATCCGGCGGGGCTAAGGCCCGCACCCGGGACGTTGATCGAGCCGCCGAACACATAGCTGAACAGAACCACGAACATAATCGGCTGGATCAGCCCAAAAATAAGCATCTCGGGAATCCGGGTCATGCGGATCATATTCCGGCGGGCGATGACCAGGGAATCACTCATGCCACTCACTTCGTCTGCTCCTTCCAGGCATTGGGCCGGGCACCTCCACCATCAAGCGCGGGGTGACGGAGCCCCCTGCCGCCGACCTCCAGCCCACTCACGTCCAAGTCTCGGATGCGCGGCGAGATGAATCCTGACTGATACGAGCGAACAGGATCCGG
Source organism: Streptomyces sp. NPDC087787 (assembly GCF_044743035.1). NCBI lineage: Bacteria > Bacillati > Actinomycetota > Actinomycetes > Kitasatosporales > Streptomycetaceae > Streptomyces > Streptomyces sp. NPDC087787. Next base: position 247,135 of record NZ_JBIUVQ010000011.1, on the reverse strand, counting down.
GTCATGCGGATCAGGTTGCGCTTGGCGACGACCATCGAGTCACGTACGGACTGGGTCAGTACGTTGCCGGGCGGCGCGATCCGCGCGCTGTCGGGGGCGGCACTCACTTGGCGGTCTCCTTCTTGTTCCGGCGGTCCCTGGCGTCGGCGCCCCGGGCGCCGCTCGTGCCGCTCTCGTCCTTGGCCTCGGCCACATGGCCGGTCAGGGACAGGAACACGTCGTCGAGGGTCGGACGGCGCAGACCGATGTCGTCGATCTCGATGCCGCGTATGTCCAGCTCCCGGATGATCTCGGCGAGCAGCTTCGCGCCGCCGGTGACGGGCGTGGTGATCTTGCGGGTGTGCTCCTCGACGCTGGTGTCGCCCTTGCCGAAGCCGCGCAGCACCTCGGCGGCGGTGGGGATGTGCTCGCGCTCGTGCACCACGACCTCGACGCGCTCGCCGCCGGTGCGGGCCTTGAGCTGGTCGGAGGTGCCGAGGGCGATGACCCGGCCGTGGTCGACCACCGCTATCTCGTGCGCCAGGTGGTCGGCCTCTTCCAGGTACTGCGTGGTGAGCAGCAGGGTCGTACCGCCGGAGACCAGCTGCTTGATGACCTCCCACAGCTGCTGCCGGTTGCGCGGGTCGAGGCCGGTCGTCGGCTCGTCCATGAACATCACCGGCGGGGAGACGACGAGCGCCGCCGCCAGGTCGAGTCGGCGGCGCATGCCTCCGGAGTAGGTCTTGGCGGGCCGGTCCGCGGCGTCGGCGAGGTTGAACTGCTCCAGCAGCTCCCCCGCCCTGGTCTTCGCCGCCGCGCCCCTCATCTGGTACAGCCGGCCGACCATCTCGAGGTTCTCGCGGCCGGTCAGATACTCGTCGACCGCGGCGAACTGGCCGGACAGTCCGATCGAGCGCCGCACCTCGTTGGGATGTTTGAGCACATCGAGGCCCGCGACGACGGCCTTGCCGCTGTCGGGTCGCAGCAGCGTGGTCAGACAGCGGACGGTGGTGGTCTTGCCCGCGCCGTTGGGCCCGAGCAGTCCCAGCACCGTGCCCTCGGGGACATCGAGGTCGACGCCGTCCAGAGCCCTTACGTCACCGAAGGTCTTCACCAGACCTTCGGCGTAGATGGCGCCTGGCATATGAGTCTCCACGTCGTCGGGGATGGTCGGAAAAGCCTAGAGAGACAGGTGTTGTTCCGCCGGGAATTTTCGTCCGCGCCACGTCCGGGCCGCGTCCACGCAGACCGCGCCGCCCGTTCGCGAACACGACACACCATAACGCGATGTATCGCGTCTGCTCAATGGAATTTCTCGAACGAGTGAGGAAGGTGCTGGTGACCTCCGTGTTCCGCCCGTCCGCCGCCCGACCGCCCGGCGGAGGGCGGGCTCAGTCGATGACCGTGTAGCCGGACTCCCGCAGGGACCGGCCGACCTCGGCGCAGTGCGCCGGCCCCTTCGTCTCCAGGTGCAGCTCCACCTCCGCCTCCGCGAGTCCGAGCCGTGGGTCGGTCCGGACGTGGCTGACGTCGAGGACGTTGGCGTCGACCGCCGACAGCACCCCCAGCAGCGTGGCGAGCGCGCCCGGCCGGTCGGTCAGCCGCAGCCGGACCGCCAGGTAGCGGCCCTGAGCGGCCATGCCATACCGCAGTACCCGCTGGAGCAGCACCGGATCGACGTTCCCGCCGGACAGCACCGCCACCACCGGACCGGACAGGGGGCCCGAACGGCCCAGCAGCGCCGCGACCGGGCTCGCCCCGGCCGGCTCGACCACCAGTTTCGCCCGCTCCAGGCACAGCAGCAGCGCGGCGGACAGCTCGTCCTCGGTGACCGTGCGCACCTCGTCCAGCAGTTCGCGCAGGATCCCGAACGGCACGTCGCCCGGACACCCCACCCTGATGCCGTCGGCCATCGTCACCGGAGTGCCGACAGTCACCGGACGGCCCGCCGCGAGCGAGGGCGGATACGCCGCCGAGCCCGCCGCCTGCACCCCGACGATCCGCACGTCCGGCCGCAGCGACTTCACCGCCACCGCGATACCGGCCGCGAGCCCGCCGCCGCCGATTCCGACGACGATCGTGCCCACCTGAGGGCACTGCTCCAGGATCTCCAGGCCCACCGTGCCCTGGCCCGCGATGATGTCCGGATGGTCGAACGGGTGGATGAACACCGCGCCCGTCCGGTCCGCGTACTCCTGGGCGGCGGCCAGGGTCTCGTCGACCACCTGGCCGTGCAGCCGCACCTCGGCGCCGTAGTCCCGCGTGGCGCTGATCTTCGGCAGCGGGGCGCCCTTCGGCATGAACACCGTCGAGTGCACTCCGAGCAGCGACGACGCCAGAGCGACGCCCTGCGCGTGGTTGCCGGCGCTCGCCGCCACCACCCCGGCGGCGCGCTCCTCGGGCAGCAGTCCCGCGATCCTGACGTAGGCGCCGCGCAGCTTGAACGAACCCGTCCGCTGAAGGTTCTCGCACTTCAGGAGCACCGGCGCGCCCACCAGGCCGGACAGGTGCCTGCTGCCCTCCATCGCGGTCACCCGTGCCACCCCGGAGAGCATCTTCTGCGCGCCGCGCACGTCGTCCAGGGTGACGGGCCAGGGGGAGCCTGCCGTGCTGTAGCTCATGCCCCAAGTCTCGCAGTTCACAGGCCGCGGACGCCGTTGTGACCATCCTCCGAGACCCGGATCGCGCAGTGCCGGTACGACTTGCCACCAGTCCGCGTAACCTGTCCCCCAACCCAGCAGCTCTCCAGAAGCGAGCCCCCGGCCATGCCCACAACCCCCGACACGTCGACGGACGGGACGACCGTCGGTGACAGCGGTCTCCTCGACACCCTCCAGCACGAGGTGGCGGTGTTCGCCCGCCGGGCCGAGCAGACCCGCCTCGGCGGCGTCGGACAGGTGCGCAACTCCATGGACCGCGCCGCGTACCTGCTGCTCAACCGCCTCGACAAAGAGGGCCCGATGGGTGTCAAGGCGCTCGCGGCGAGCATGGGAATCGACTCCTCCACCGTCACCCGTCAGGTGGCGCCGCTCGTCGACACCGGCCTCGTCAAGCGCACCTCGCACCCCGAGGACGGGCGGGCCGTGGTGCTCCAGCTCTCCCCGCGCGGGCTGTCGCGGCTGGAGGAGGTCCGCTCGTCCAGACGGCAGCTGATGGCCGAGCTGACCCACGACTGGGAACCGGCGGAACGCGAGACCTTCTGCTCACTGCTGACCCGCTTCAACGACGCCCTCGCCGCCCGCCAGGGCATACCGCAGACGGACTCCCCCTCGGCGTCCTGAAGTCGCCGGCCGGGCGCGGTCAGCGGGATGCGAACGCGGCTCTTGACCGACGGGCCGTCCCTGCCCTCATATGAGACCGGGCCCTCCTCGTGCCCGGTCCGTCCTGCCCGGCCGTCGTGCCTGGCCGTCGTGCCCGGGCCAGGAGGCCGTGCGAGAACGGGTCCCGCGGTCACGGTCGCCCTTGGGGGGAGGCGCGGTGCGAGAGCGGCAGGCGGCCCGGGGCGCTCGCCGGGCCCGGGAGTTCGAGGCGTTCGTCGCGGGCGCGGCCGGGCGGCTGCTGCACTCCGCCACACTGCTCACCGCCGAGGCCCCCGGCGCCAACCCGCGCGCGCGGCGCCTGCTGACCCTCGCCCTGGCGCACACGTACGCGTGGTGGGACCGGCTGCGCGGCGAGGACCCGTACGACCACGCCCGCCGGCATCTGGCCGCGCGCTTCGCCCGCGAGGCGTGGCACCACCGCGGCGGTCCGGGCCGCGACCGCCGCAGGCCGCCCGGCGTCCTGGCCGCGCTCACGGCCCAGGAACGCCTGGTCATCGTCCTCAGGCTGTACGAGGGACTGGCCGAGGAACAGGCGGCGGCCCTGCTGGGCCTGCCCGCGGACCGGGTCCGCGTCCTCTGCGACCGCGCGAGCACGACGCTCACCCGCGCTCCGGTGCGCCGGGCGCCGGCGGTCGGCGGGGCCGGGGCGGCGGCCTCATGAATGGATCGCGCTCATGAGTGGATCGCGGGGAGCCGGCTTCCGTGGCGGGAACCGGGACGGCCGGGGCGGAGGCCGGCCGTCACCGGCTACCGCTGTTCTGCGCGGGCCATGTGGCCTGCGCGGCTCCTGTGGCCGGTGGCGGCCGTGAACCGGTCCGAACGGGAGGCGGCCGTACGGCGGATCCTGGAACAGCGACCGCCGCAGGTGCCCCCGGAGCTGTACGAGGACGCCGTACGGCGCGGGGGGCGGATGCTGCGCCGCCGCACGGCCGTCCGCCGGATGATGTGGCTGGTGCTGGCCGCGGCGGCCGTGGCCTTCACGGTGTGGGCGCTGACGGCCCGCCCCTGGGTGGAACCGCCGTCGCAGACGACTCCACCCGTGACCGGCTGGTGACTAGCCGAGGGCCTGCTTCAGGTCCTCGAGCAGGTCGTCGACGTTCTCGATGCCCACGGACAGGCGTACCAGGTCGCCGGGCACCTCGAGGGCGGAGCCCACCACGGACGCGTGCGTCATGCGCCCGGGGTGCTCGATCAGCGACTCGACACCGCCCAGTGACTCGCCGAGCGTGAACACCTTGGCGCGGTTGCAGACCTCGACGGCCGCCTCCTCGCCGCCCTCGACCCGGAAGGAGATCATGCCGCCGAACGCCTTCATCTGCTTGGCGGCCACCTCGTGACCGGGGTGCTCCGGCAGCCCCGGGTAGAGGACCTGGCTCACGCGCGCGTGCCGGGACAGCATGTCGGCGACCTTCGTCGCGTTCTCGCTGTGCCGGTCCATGCGCACCGCGAGCGTCTTGGTGCCGCGCAGCACCAGCCAGGAGTCGAAGGGGCCGGCGACGGCGCCCATCGCGTTCTGGTGGAACGCCAGTTCCTCGCCCAGCGCGGCGTCGCCGGTGATCAGCGCGCCCCCGACGACGTCCGAGTGACCGCCCATGTACTTGGTCAGCGAGTGCACGACCACGTCAGCGCCGAGCGCGAGCGGCTGCTGAAGGTAGGGCGTCGCGAAGGTGTTGTCGACGACGAGCCGCGCGCCCGCGTCCCGGGCGACCTGGGCGACCGCGGCGATGTCGGTGATGCCGAGCAGCGGGTTGGAGGGGGTCTCCACCCACACGGCCTTGGTCTTCGGTGTGATGGCGGCACGTACCGCGGCCGGGTCCGCGGTGTCCGCGACCGACCACTCCACACCCCACCGGGAGACGACCTTGGCGAAGAGGCGGAACGTGCCGCCGTAGGCGTCGTTGGGGATCACGACGTGGTCGCCGGGGCTGAGCAGCGTGCGCAACAGGCAGTCCTCGGCCGCCAGTCCGGACGCGAACGCGAGTCCGCGACGGCCGCCCTCCAGGGCGGCGAGGTTCTCCTCCAGGGCGGTCCTGGTCGGGTTGGCGCTGCGGCTGTACTCGTAGCCGTCGCGCAGACCGCCCACGCCGTCCTGCTTGTAGGTCGAGACCTGGTAGATCGGCGGGACGACCGCCCCGGTCCGGGGGTCGGCCGTGTTGCCCGCGTGAATCGCGAGCGTCTCGAAGTGCTCACTGATGTGCCTGTCGCTCATGGGCCCGAGGGTAGTGCGCTTGTGGGGGTGGTGCGGGACCGCGGGTCCCGGGCGGCACAGCGGGCAGGGTTTCCCACAGGCTCGCGGCACAGGTTGGCCAAGTGTCGGCACCGTCTGGTTCGCTTGTCGCATGGAGATTCTCTGGGTCGTGATGGCGCTGGCCATACTGGGCTTCGTGCTGGTCCCGTTCCTCAGGCGCAGCCGTGCCGGCATCGGGCAGGTTCCGCCGGGGCATCCGGACGCCGCGGACCCGGCGAACTACGGATTCGTCCGGCAGGAGGAACTCGACGTCCGCATGCCCGGACCGGACCAGGACCTGCTGGACGTCCTGGAGCTGGTGCAGCGCACCCAGGACTACCGCGCCGCCTCCCAGCTCCTCGCGGGCACGGAGAAGGAGGGCGAGCTGCGCTGGCAGCGCGTGCAGGCCTTCGCCGGGGCGGCCTCGGTGGAGCTCCAGCAGCGGCCGGGCGGGGTCAGCGAGACGCCCGGCGCGCAGTGGCTGCGGGTGTGGCGGGCCGAGGCGCCCAAGGATCCGGGCTGCGCGGCGGTGTATGCCGAGTTCCTCGTGCAGCAGGCGTGGCGTACGGCCACGCCGGGCACGAACGAGTTCCGGATCATCATGGAGGAGGCCCGGGAGGCGTGCGGGCAGGCGGCGCTGCTGGCCCCGGGCGACCCGGTGCCCTGCATCGTCGAGCTGTCCGTGGCGCGGGGCCTGGCGTACTCGCACCCGGAGTTCGAGAAGCTGTGGCTGAAGATCCTCGACCGCGCGCCGGCCCACACGGGGGCGCATCTCGCGGCCCTGCACTACTGGTGCGAGAAGTGGCACGGCTCGCGTGAGCTGGCGTACTCCTTCGCGGAGGCCGCCGCGGCCCGTGCGCCCCGGGGTTCGCTGCTGGCGGCCATGCCGCTGTTCGCGGTCTTCGAGCACCTGCCCGAGGTCAACCTGGTCAGGGGCTTCTACGAGAGCGAGGTCGTGACCAAGGCGGTCCACGGCGCGCTCTTCGCGGTGCACGCGGCCCGGCCCGACGACCCGATGCTCGCCCACGTCCGCCATCTGCTGCTCTTCTTCCTGGTCCGCTCCGAGCGCTGGGCGGAGGCGATGAGCCAGCTCATATACGTCGACGGCCATGTGGGCGCGGTGCCGTGGACCCTGTCCGAGGACCCGGCGGCGGAGTTCGCCGTCTACCGTGCGCTGGCCGTGGCGGGCTACGAGGCCAACGGCGGCAGCCCGGCGACGCTGCACCACTGACAGGCCCCGGCCGCGCACCCGGACGGGCCCAACCGCCTGCCCCGCCGGGGCGGAAGCCGCTACGCCCGCCGGAATCGCCGGAATGACGACGGCAGCGGGATCGTTGTCCTTGATGCCGCCGCCCGCGCACACGGGACCGGCGGAAGCGACGGGCCCGTTGTGACGGACGGGCCCGCCCCGGACCCGACCGGCCATCCCAGAAGGTCCTCACAGCCTCGGGCCACGGGCGCATCACCACTGAACCAGAGTGAGCACCGCGCCCGCCGGCGGACACGGCCGCGTGCCGTGTCCGCGACGGTCCGACGCGTTCGAGTCGAACGGACCCGGCCGGCGAATGAACCGGGGGCGCTCCCGCCGACCGGGCCGGCCGTGTGGTGCCGATCGGCACGGCGCGGCAGCAGAGATCCCTTGAATGGGCGATGCCTGGCCTCGGTCGTACCTGTGAGGCTGGTGGTGACGGCGTGGCCTTCGGCACGGCACCGCCCATCATCAGGAGGTGATCGCCTCATGGACACGATGCGCGCGGTACGCGCTCACCGGCGCGGAGGCCCCGAACAACTGGTCTACGAGACCGCGCCGCGTCCCCGGCCCGGGCCCGGCGACGTCGTCGTCGCGGTACGGGCCGCCTCCATCACCGCGGGAGAGCTTGCCTGGGACGCCACCTGGACCGACAGCTTCGACGGATCGGGGCGAGAACGGACACCCGTCATTCCCGCGCACGAGGTGTCCGGTGTCGTGGTCGAGCACGGGGCCGGTGTCACGGCTCCGGTCCTGGGTGCCGAGGTGTACGGACTCATCCCGTTCCTGCGTGACGGAGCCGCCGCCGAGTACGTCGCCGTACCGGCCGGAATCCTCGCCGCCAAGCCGGCCGGACTGGACCACCGCAGCGCGGCGGCCGTCCCGCTGCCGGCGCTCACGGCGTGGCAAGGACTGGTCGGCCAGGCTCACCTGGAGTCCGGCCAGCATGTACTCGTCCACGGCGGCGCCGGAGGCGTCGGCTCGTTCGCCGTACAGATCGCCGCCGCGCTGGGCGCACGGGTCACCGCGACCGCCTCGGCCCGCGACACCGGATTCGTCGCGGGCCTCGGTGCCCGGAACGTCGTCGACTACGCAGGCGGCCGGTTCGACGACCACGTGGCCGACGTGGACGTCGTATTCGACACGGTCGGCGGCGACACCCAGAACCGGTCCTGGACCGTTCTGCGCCCGGGCGGCGTCCTCGTCAGCATCGTGACGCCCCCCGACCCCGGGGCGGCCCGAGGCCCTGCTGCGCACGGAGTGTTCTTCGTCGTCGAGCCGGACCGTGACGGGCTCGACTCCATCAGCGAGTTGATCACGAGCGGACGGCTGCGCCCGCAGATCGACCGGGTCGTTCCCCTCGCACGAACCCGCGCCGCGTACGAGGCGCTCGACAGGGAGCACCGGCGTGGCAAGGTCGTCATCCACGTAGCGGACGGGTAGTCGGCCGGGGCCGACGACGGTCGGGCCCGCCGCGGAGCCTCTGCCGGTCGGCCTCCGCCTTCCGCCGAGCAGCCTCGGGGTCAGCCCTCCGCTCGGGCGGGCAGCCGCCATCCCGGGCGCGGGAAGTGGCAGGTGTAGCCGTCCGGGTAACGCTGCAGGTAGTCCTGGTGCTCGGGCTCGGCCTCCCAGAAGGGGCCGACCGGCTCCACCTCGGTGACGACCTTGCCGGGCCACAGTCCGGAGGCGTCCACATCCGCGATCGTGTCCTCGGCGATCCGCTTCTGCTCGTCGTCCACGTAGTAGATCGCCGAGCGGTAGCTGAGGCCGATGTCGTTGCCCTGGCGGTTCCTGGTGCTCGGGTCGTGGATCTGGAAGAAGAACTCCAGGATCGCGCGGTAATCGGTCTTCGCGGGATCGAAGAGGATCTCAATGGCCTCCGCGTGCGTGCCGTGGTTACGGTACGTCGCGTTCGGCACGTCACCCCCCGTGTATCCGACCCGGGTCGCCGTCACGCCCGGGAGCCGGCGGATCAGCTCCTCCATGCCCCAGAAGCATCCGCCGGCCAGCACTGCCCTCTGCGTCTGCGCAGCCATTACGGCCCTCCAATGTCTGTCACCTCGGTCGCTCGGGCTGCTCGGCTCGCACACCGCCGGCATCCCATACCCGTCGACCTCAACGCACGAGGCCGCGAAGCGATTCCTTGCCCGCCCAACCCGCCCTGCGGTCGCCGGCCACCCCCGCGCCGGTGACCTCATCAAACTGGATGACCCGTTCGGGACGAGCTGGAGGGCGTCTTGCCCGACGGGCATCTGCCGTAGGTACTGAAAAGCCGTGGCACCGGCTGTCCGCACGGTGCCACCGGTGCCCTCCGTCGCGGCGAGCGACGGTTGAAGATCGGTAGCCACCTGAACCGGCCGACTCCACGCTGTACGCCATGGATGAACCACAACGCAGGATCCGTGCGGCTCACTAGGAACACGCGATAACCGTCTACCAGGTGTCACGCCCGGAGATCGGCCTGCCCACGGTCCGCGACGGCCGCTTCCCCGCAGCTTGGAAGCGGGACCGCCTGGCATGGATCACCAAGGCGCGTTCACAGACGCTTACCGTGGCCGAGGCGCTCTGGGCATGGCAGGCTGAGGACCCCAGGGGAGGGGTACCGATGACCGATGCACCAAAGGGACACGAAGATGTCGTTGCCAAGGCGGTCAAGGCCCTGGGCGGTACCTGGGACACACAGCGAGCCGTGACCACACTGCGCGACTCCGGGCATGAGCCGGCCGACCAGCGGGCCGCGGAGAAAGAAGCACGGCGAGTTCTTCGCCGACTTGCCTCGAAGGGCTTGCTTGTGAAGATCGATCCGATCCGGGCCATCTACAGATCAGCCGTCCAAGGCGGAGCGCCAACAGCCGGAGGAACTGACCGTCCGTGACGAGACTTCACGACACCATGCTTTGTGACTGAGGCCGAAGCACTGCCCATCAACGCCACTCTCCGGTCAGTGCGATGGCCCGCGATACGTGCCCCACGCCGGCCTTTCCACGAGGCTTTTCCTGACCACCGTTGACGGGGGCCGACGAGGCGGACCTCGTTGGCGTTCCTGTCGATCCCGTCCCCGGCCTGCACGGTGATCACTGTCCGGGCACCACATCGGAAAAGGTTGTGCGCCTGAACCTGGACTGCATCAACTCCCTTGGGTGAGCCCGCCGAAGGGCGGATCATGGATACGTGGCGAAGTGGACGAAGAGAGAAGCTCTGGTCGAGCAGTCAGACCGCGAGCCGGAGCTTTCCGCATACCAACAGGCGATGCGGAGAAGGCTCCTCGCGGCCCCTGTGGTACCGGCGCCCGAGCCCTGGCAGCGCATCGCATACGTCCCCGTCGGCGGACTCCTCGGAATCGGCTTCGCCTCGCATCCCGACACCGGCCACGACTTGGTGATGGTCGTCTCACACGACGGCCACGGCCTCTTCCACGCCGTCACGGGAGTGAAGATCGCCCGGGATCCCCGACCCCGACCCCGAGGACAGCACTCCTGACGCGGTGGCCGATCTGTCGTGCCCCGGGCTGGGCCCCATCGCCGGAAGCCGGGTGCACATTGCCGGACTCTTCGGGGGAGGACTTCACACCACCACCGCAGACGGCTGGACTCTGGAAGTCGTCATCCCTGCCTGGCCCCACGAGCGTGTCCTGCTCTCCGGCGACGGCGGGCTGCCCCACCTCGGACCGCACGGCGAGCAGTGGTGGCACATCTTCCACTCCGACTACTCCGAACTCCGAGCAGCCGGCTTCTCGCCCTCCGGGCAGACCATCGCCGTCGCGACCAGCAGTGACGTGTCTCTCTGGACACGCGTGACGGACCAAAGCCCTGCCGACGGCTCTGAAGCGTCACCGAAGGACGCCACCCCGCCGGACATGGCGTGATCCAGAACGATCTGCGTCCGCGGTCACGGAGAAAGCATGGCGATGGATGAAGACGAGAGTCTGCGCCGCTACGGTCTGCACCCTGTCGGCGTGAGTCTCGACGAGGTACGAGGCCTGCTCAGGTTCCAGGTCCGACTGGAGCAGGAAGCCCAGGGGCACGGAGACACGGAGCTGATGAAGTTGTCCTGCGTACAGCTGTTCAACGCCGGCTCTCTCGACGACGTACTGCTGATCTGGCAGGCGAAGTCCGCCAGTATGGATGCCGACTGCTCGATCGATGTTCAGCTGTTGTGTGGAAGCGGACTGGCCCGGACCAAGGCGTACCTGCCGGGCCTGCGTCTGCCCGAAGCGGCTGCGGCACTCCGACGACTGGTCCAATGCGAAGCCGCCGGCGACTTCGAGGACTTCTCCGTCGAAACGTACTCAGCTCTGTACGCCGCCTACTATGCGCCGTGACGCGGAAAGTTGACCTCCAGCAGTCGCCGACTGACGAGCGAATTTCAGCGCCGTCCCTCCGGAGGGCCGCCACCGAAAGGGCTCGCGTGATTCGTCGTAACATCTTTTGCTGGTGGTCGATGTGGCCCGCGGGGGCGAATCTTACGAGAAGGTCGGCCTTGTCGAAGACCGGCGTCTACCCAACGGCTATCGCGACTTTCCGCCCGAGACGGTGGCCTGGCTGCAGTACATCCGCACCGCGCAGGCGCTCGGATTCTCCCTGTCGGTGATCGCACGCACCGGCGAGGAACTGCGAGAGGCACCGGACACCTCGGTGGCGCTGTCCGCGCTCTTCGAGAAGAAGATTCAGGTCATCGACACCCGTATCGCCGAGCTTGCCCCTCTGCGGGCGTCCGGCCGACCCGCCCGAGAAACCCGGGCCGCGGGATCGGCTCGAACCGGGGTGAGACAGGATGCACGCCAGACCAACACGAGAGAGCGGGGCCTGCGGTGACCGAACCAGGCGCGGTGGATCTGATCCACTTGGACGACGTGGATGGCGTCCGCCGCATCGTCCGCGTCACTGGTCGCTTCAAGCCCGGTGTGTTGACCGGCCACGACGTTCTCCGGGCTCAGGTCCTGGCGCACGCCGACTTCGTCGATGCCCGGCTGGAGCTCTCCCTCTCCCCGCGGGATCTCGACGCCTGGCAGCAGGAGCTGACCGGCCTCGCCCCTGGAACGGACGCGAGCGTCGGCCGGGGATCGCGGGCTGAGTCTCGTTCTCCACATGCACCAGGACCGCTCCCTGGCCGTGACGACTCACGACCCCGATCGTCTCAGCGCAATGCTGTGGATCCGGCCGCAGGAGAACTGGATGGACGAGCACCACGACCGACTGGAGCAGGTCCGGCGCACCTGGCCCAGCGAGGTCATGGAAACAGCCCCCATGACCTACGAATGGCGTCCAACCCACCAAGGCTGAACAGCACCGCTTGGCCCCGTCAGTGTGCCGGCAGCATCCGGATTCAGGCCCGCTTGTTCCACCTCGACGCCATGGCCCTGAAGCACTTTCGCCCTTGCCGCACCCGCCACGTCGGCGAACCCCGTCAACCGACCTGGAAGATCCGGTCCAGGTGACGGTTCAGGACCGCGGCTGCGGACTCCGGGCTGCGCTGGCCGACCAGGATGCTGGTGCCGAGTCCGGCTGACATGGCGAGCAGGCTGACCGCTTCGTCTCTCGCGTCGGTTCCGGGCCCGGTGAGATCGGCCCCTCGCGCCTGCCGGAGGAGCCCGCCGAACACCGGTCACGGACCGCAGATCGACCACGCGGACGAGGTCAACCGCCGGATGCTGGGCTTCATGGACTCGGTCGGCTGACGGGCGCTGACCTCAACGGGTCCCAGCCGCCCGCGCCGGTCCAGTGACCGTCTCCCGACGAAGGGGCTCAACGTACTTTACGATCAGTTGGCTTGCGTCGGACAGCCGCCGGGGATCCACAGCAACTTCGCGGAAATCCCGGCTTGTTGTGGGGACAAGGTGCCGGTGCGCGTCAATGGGAGGGGAACACCGCACATGCAGAACCGTTTCAACCGGGGCATGGCGACACTCGTCGGCCTCGTACTCACCGGCGCCGGTCTGGCCGCCGTGAACGCCGCTCCGGCGGCCGCGAGTTCGAACAGCTGCCCGGCGGGCTACTTCTGCGGTTGGAAGGGCAAGAGCCCCAGCGGCTCGATGTGGAAGACGAACAAGAACGTCGCATCCCTGGGCAGCTGGGACAACAAGATCCACACGTACACCAACCGTACGAAGAAGATCGCCTGCCTCTACGAGGACAAGAACTACGAGCCGGGGGGCGGCTACTGGGCCCAGAGGCCGAACAAGGCCGGCGAGTGGGCCTGGGGCCCGGACGCGACCACCAGCTCGATCAAGTTCGTCCGCACCAAGCGCGAGTGCTCCTCGCCCGCCTACCCGCGCTGGTATTCCGAGACCTCTCCGAAGGCGCTGGGCTTCGGGGACATGAACGGCGACCGCAGGGCCGACATGATCGTCCGCGACAAGGCCGGACGGCTCTGGTTCACTCCGGGCAACGGCAAGGGCAAGCTCATCGGCTCCAGCGGCTGGAACAAGATGAACGCCCTCACCCGCCACGGCGACTTCAACGGTGACGGCCGTGAGGACCTCATCGCACGCGAGGCGTCCACCGGCAAGCTGTGGCTCTACCCCGGCACCGGTACCGGCTCCCTCGGCAAGCGCAAGCTCATCAGTTCGGGCTGGAAGTCCATGACCCACATCACCGCCTTCGGCGACCTGACCGGTGACCGCCGCTCCGACCTGATCGCGGTCGAGAAGGCCACGGGCAAGCTGTGGCTCTACCCGGGCACGTCGAAGGGCAAGCTCGGCAAGCGCAAGCTCATCGGCTCCAGCGGCTGGAACAAGATGAACGCGCTCGTCGCCATGGGCGACGTGACCGGCGACGGCCGTCCCGACCTCTACGCACGCGAGGCGTCCACCGGGAAGCTGTGGCTCTACCCCGGCACGTCCAAGGGCAAGCTCGGCAAGCGCAAGCTCATCGGCTCAAAGGGCTGGAAGGCCATGGCAAACCTGATATCGGTCGGCGACTTCTCCGGCGACGGGCGTCCCGATCTCGCCGCCGTGACCAACACGAAGTACGTGATCGACGGCTACGCCGGCCACCCGGGCTGGCTGATCACCTACCGGGGACGGGACACGGGCACCCTGACGTCCGGCCAGCGGACCGACGGCGATTGGTGGGAGCTCAACGGCTTCTGCTAGGCCGGGCCGGCAGCGGGACCGGACGACGTGGATCAAGCCCGAGCTCCTCGAACGGGTCCGGGGGTGGTGGAGAGCTCTTGGCGCAGAGACCTGGCCTGCGCCTCGCCGCTCCTTCGCCGGGTTCGTGCCGCACCAGTATGGCTGCCGTGCAAGAAGTTCCAGCAGACCGATGAATCTCCGCTCCCGCGGGTGTCTACAGGTGCAACAGTCCCGAGCAACCTGAGACCAGGAGACGAAAAGATGAGCACCGAGCAGACCACCCCGGCCGGCGGCTTCTCCTACGAGCTGACTCGAGCGCTGGACGCCCCCGCAGTGAGGGTGTGGCAGGCGTGGACCACCCCCGAGCAGTATGCCCACTGGGCTTACGCCGCTGCCGGCTCCGTCGAGATGGACGTACGGCCGGGTGGAGCGTGGAAGGCCGTGATGGTCACGCCCGACGGCGGACAGTTCCCACTGACCGGCTCCTATCTCGAGGTCGTCGAGAACCGCCTCCTGGTGGTCGGCATGGACGTACCTGGCAAGCCCGCGCCCGCGGCCATGACCATGGAACTCGACGAGCAGGACGACCACCACACGCAGATCGTGCTCCGCCAGACCTGCGACACCGCCGAGGAACGCGACATGGCCGCCCAGGGCAGCGCCATGCTCCTCGACAGTCTGAGCGCCTTCCTGGCCGATGGAGCGAGGGACTGAACCCCCCTCACAGCTCACAGTGGGCCCCGGACCACGCGGCGGGCAGACACGCCCGGTCCTGCCCGCCGACCGACCAGCTGAGCAGCTCGATCTGGTCCGTCACCACGACGGGTAGTGCTGCTGAGGTGGATCCACCAAGCCGAGCGAAAAAAGGGTCACGAACACGGCTTGACGTGGATCACCAAGCCGCGTCGACAGACTCCTGCGGGCGCCAGCGGCCGGAGCCGCAAACAGGTGAGTGCGGCGATCCGTCCGCGCTCGGGGTGCAGCCGCCCGCCGCTGGGATGGGGAGTTTCCCGATCTCGCCCCGGCTTACGATCACCCCAAAGGGGGTGGTCGCATGGCCGAGGACTGGCGCTCCTGGGCGCGGCTCGGGGGATGGTTCGGACGGGCGGCGCGGCGACGGACGGAGGAGGAGCTCGCCGAGGTGGAGGCGCGGATCACCGCGTTCGGGGTCGCGCTCGACGAGCACGACTTCTCGCCGGGGGAGCCGGGGGCCACCGACGCGATGCGTGCCGACCTGGGGCGGGCCCTGGACGCGTACGAGGAGGCCAAGCGGGCCTTCGTCGGGGACCGGGACCGGGAGGACACCCTCGACGTGCTGCGGGCGCTGGACGACGGGTGGCACGCGCTGGCCTGTCTCGACGCCCGGCGGGCGGGGCTGCCGCTGCCCCGTCGGCTGCCGCTGTGCTTCTTCGACGCCCGGCACGGGCGGGCCGTGCGCGAGCTGCCCTGGGCGCCGGCGGACGGGGCCACCCGTAATGTCGCGGTGTGCGCGGCGTGCGGGGCGCGGCTGGAGGAGCGGCGCGGCGGGGGAGGAGAGAGACTTCCCGTTCCCCGGCGGGTGGGGTCCGGGGCCGCGCTCCGGCAGCCAGGGCCCGTGCGGGCCGCCGCCCATCCTGAGGCGGGTGCGCGGGCGTACGGGCAGGGTCCTGGGTCCGCGCGGGTGCAGCTGCCGGCCGTGGGGCGGGCCGCCGTGCTGGTGGTACGGAGCGACAGCGCCGAGCAGCCGACCGTCGTCCTGCTGCGCGGCAACCAGCGCAAGGGCTACACGCTGGGCGACGGCTTCGAGCCGGTGCACGCCCGGGTGCCGCTGCGGCGCTCGGGCAACCGCGAAGTAGCTCGGTTCCTGGTGGAGTTCCGGGGCGCGGCCCGGGCCGACTGGGAGGCGTGGGCCGAACCCGTCGACGCCGTACCAAAGTTCACCGAGCGAATCCACGGGCGCGGTGGTGACCTCGTACGGTACGCGGGCCCGGGCGGCCCGGCCGTGCTGCGGCACCGCGGGCGCGGCGACGTACGGCTGCTGGCCCTGGACGACGACCTTGCCGAGTGGGCCGAGGCGGCCCGCGGCAAGGGTGACGCCGACCTGCCGTTCCGCCTGCCGGGGCCCGGCGTCTACCAGGTGCAGGCCCGCGGCAGCTGGGTCATCGAGGCCGAGGTGGCGGACAGGGATTCGGAGGCGGGAGACAGGCGCGGGGCGTGAGGGAGGGCGCGCCCCCGTCTCCCGGACCCTGGCCCCGTGGAACCCGTATCGCGGCCTGTGCGTATGGGCCGTGACACAGAAAGCCGGCCCTCCAGGAGCCGCAGGCCGGCGAGCGGCTTCCGGTGCCATTCCGCTGGAGGACCGCCGTCGAAAGGTCTGTGAACACGGCTTGACATGGATCATCAAGCCGCGTTCACAGCCCCGTGCGGCCGGTGGTCCGGGGGATGCGGCGGTCGCCGTCACCGAGCGCTCGGTCCGGTCCACGCACCGCGACGGTTTCCTCACCGTGCGGGGCCGTCGGGTCTGGCGGATAGTGAAGGGAGGACGACGTCCGCCGCAGCTCCCCGTACCTCAGGAGGCTCGATGCCTTCTTCACGGTCGACGGCCGCGCTCATCGGCATCGCGTTGCTCGGCATCGCGCTCACCGCGTGCCAGGACCAGGCGTCCGGTCAGGTCGTGGCGCGGAACGGTGCCCGGCTCGTGGAGACCCTCTCCAACCCGCCTGTCCACGGATGTCATCGGTTCCCCGACGGCGTGACACACGTCGAGAATCGGACGCAGAGCGATCTGGTCCTGTACACCGCACCGGACTGCACCGTGCCGGCGGGCGGGCAGAGCAACTACCTGGACATCGGACAGTCCGACCAGGTCGCCAGGGTGACAAGTCCGTGGCGGAGCTTCTCCTTCGCCCCCGAGTGACATCGCGGGGTCGCCCGTCTACTCCACCTCGATGCCGAAGTCCCGCACCAGTTCCTCCAGGCCGCCCGTGTAGCCCTTGCCGCCCAGGACGAAGTCCCAGTCGCCGTTCGGCCTGCGGCGGAAGGAGCCGAGTACCAGCGCGGTTTCGCGGGGCCGGCCGTCGGAGACCTCCAGTCGTCCCAACTCGGCCAGTTTCGGGTCGAGCAGGCGGATGCTCGCGTCCGTGAAGCCGGAGAGGTCGGCGTCCGGGTTGGTCTCCGGGTCGACGGCGGCCACGAGGACGAGCCGGTCGGCCTCGCCCGGCAACGCGTCGAAGGAGACGCGGATCGCGGCCTTGTCGGGGGCGTGGGCGGGCAGGGCGCCTACCGAGCCGTCCGGTGTCCGCGGGTTGTTGAAGAAGACGAGGTGGTCGTCGCTGAGGACGCGGCTGCCACGGCAGACCAGGGCGCACACGTCCAGGGCGACGCTACCGCTCCACGACATGCCCAGGACGTTGTGGTCGTCGGGCAGCCGGGTGTCGGCAGCCGCCGGCGTCGGCTGCGCCGCGGAGGGACGGGCACCGTCGCCCAAGCGCCCGCGCAGCCCGTGGCGGTGGAGCAGGTCGACGAGTTCGGAGCCCGGGATCAGTTCCAGCGGCTTGCCGTTGGCGAAGGTGTGCGAGCCGGGGCCGAACTTCGACGTCGTCACGAGAACGCCCTTGTTGGCGCCCGCGTCCTGCACGGTCCCGTACAAGTCGCGCACGGCGGTGGGCGGCACCGTGTTGCGGTAGCGCTTGACCTGCACGACGATCTTGCCGCCGCGGATCGGTGCCGGGTCCAGCGCGTCGACGTCCACTCCGCCGTCGTTGGAGCGTTGGGTGGTGACCGCCTGCATCCCCATGGCCCGGAAGAGTTCGGCGACGAGGTTCTCGAAGGCGATCGGGTCCATCGCGTACAGGTCGGGGTCCTCGTCGCCGCCGTGTGTGACGACGCGGTTCCCGACCTCCTGCGGCCTGCGGCCCGGCCGCACCGCGGTGAGCTGGTCGGGGCGGGCCGAGAGCTGCCCGCGCAGTGCGTCGGCCAGGCAGCTGCAGGCGTCCACCTGCGCCAGGTGCAGGTCTCGGAACGTGGCGCGCGGGGCCATGACGGTCGCCAGGCAGATGTGGCCCGGCCGGCCCGTCGTGGGGTCGTGCCCGTCCACGAACCCGTTCAGCGTCACGGATTCGAGGGCGCCCAGCTCGTCCGCGGCGAAGAGTTCGTGCAGGACGAGCAGCGCGCACTGCGCCAGGACCTCCCGGTAGAGGGCCCTGCGCTGCGTCACCGGCCGGGGCGTCTCCTTGTCCTGGTCCGTCGTGGACACGTACCGAACGGACTTGACCTCGGGGACGACGTCGTACGGGGGCATCTCCCAGTCCAGCACGAGCTGTCCGGCCGCCGGGTCGTAGGCCGCCGCCACCTGCCGGGGAAAACCCTCCGGCCACGTGGTCGACGCGTACAGAGCTGCGGAGAAGTACTCGACCACGGCGTCGGGATCGCGGCGGCCTACTCCCTCGGTCAGCTCCGCGATGCCCGCGTTGTGCCGCCGCACATCGGCCAGTTGCGCGTCGGCCCACCGCTGGTACTCCCGCTGGTACGACGCCAGTTGCTGCTGCCGCCGCGCCTCCGCCGCCTGCGCCGCGTGCCAGTCCCGCTCGAAGCGCGCACGGGCCTCGGCCTGCGCCTGCGCCCGGCGACCGGCGGTCCACCCGCCCTGCGCCTGGTAGTGCTCGGCGTTCGGCATGGGCACGGGCTGGGCCAGTGGGCCCGGGGCGAAGGGCTGGACCGCCTCGGGGCGTGTGAGGGAGGAGGCACTGAAGGCCGGGGCCCGGCATCCCGAGGCGAGAAGACCTTGCAGGGACGCCACCTGTGCGTCCAGCTCCTCGGTACGGCGCCGGGCCTCCGCCTGCCGGTAGTCGCGGTGGCTCTGTGCCGCTCGCCGCTGACGGGCACGTGCCTGCTGCTCCTCCTGTCGCCGCCGCCGGGCCTCGGCCTCCGTCTGGCGCTGCTGCTGCCTCTGCGTCTCGGCCCAGACCCCGACCATGCCATTGGAACGACGACTCATGTGCTGCAGGCCCTCCCCGAGGCGCTCTGGTTGCCCCACAACCAGGTGTAAAAGGACGACTTTATCCAGCGAGGGCCGTCCCGCACATCCGCCCGGCAGGAGCAGGCTGCTCGCGAGCACGGGAACGGCCCGCCGGAAGCAGTGCTTCCAGCGGGCCGCTCATCCGTCAAGAGTCCTCACGGGCCCTCGGCACCGGCTCACTTGCCGCGGTACGCACCGTAGATCGCGACCGTGGACACGTTGCCCTTCTTGTCGGTGATCTTGGCCTTGTACGAGACGGCCTTGCCCTTCGCCGGGTTCTTGACCGTGATCTTGCCCTTCTTGACGGTGACCTTCTTCCAGGTCTTGCCGTCGTTGTAGGACACCCAGACGGTGAGCGACTTGAGGTTCTTGCCCGCGGCGGCGCCCTCCACGGTGACCGGGAAGGTCGCCTTCTTGCCCGCCGGGACACGGTTGTCCAGGCCGGTGGTGGCCTTGAAGCGGAGCGTGGAGGCCGGCAGCCGGACCTCGGACGAGCCGGACGGCTTCTTGGAGCGGAACGTCCAGCTCGCGTCGACGCGGGTGGAGGCGCCCGCGACCTTCGCGCTGCGCTTGACCGAGGTGGTCAGCCGGTACTGGGCGTCACCGGCCGTGACGTCGAAGGACTCGCCGAGCAGCGGGTCGTGGTTGGACGCGACCTTCTTGCCGTTGCGGTACAGGTTCGTCTGCACCGAGGTGAACGTCGAGAAGCCTCCGTGCGCCCCGGAGTCGGCGAACAGCGGCAGGGAGCCGTAGAGCTCGTTCCTGTAGCGGAAGACGCCGTAGTCCCGGTTCAGGTGGGGACCGAAAACCGCCCTGTTGAAGGTGTTGGTGTAGGTCTTGCCGCCCTTGTAGGCCTTCACGTCGTCGGACGTGTACAGCGCCTCCCTGATCGGCCGGTTCTGCTTGTCGTGGCCTCGGAACTGCTCCGCGAAGAGGAACCAGTAGACGCCGTTGCCCGTCGACAGGTACAGCGTCCGGGTGCCCGGCAGCTTCTGCTCGATGCTGTCCGTTATGACGAGGCCGTCGTCGATGAGGGCCCAGGGCGTGACGGCGCCGGTCTTGCCGGAGGCACCCGCGCCGAGGGAGTTCTTCACCGTGGCCAGCTCACGTGCCGCGTAGTGGCGCACCTTGCCGCCCTGGAACCGCTTGACCTTCGCGGTGGTCACCACGTCGTACTCGGCCGACGAGCCCTTGGTCCACTGGCCGCTCCAGACCTGGCTGAGCCCGCTGACGTCGCCGCCGATGGAACCGGTGCGCAGCTGGGACCACGAGCCGAGGGGCATGGCGACGTCGTACATCGCCGGGTCGTAGGAGTAGCCGATCGTCGCGCGGTGCTGCCGTGCGGCCTTGTCCGGCACGGTGATGTCGGCCGGCTTGGCCTTCCGGGCGTCGACCGTGACCGTGACGTTCCCGGTGACGCTCAGCTTCGGCTGGACCAGCCAGTCCAGACCGCCCTTGAAGGTGGTCAGGTCCTTCGCGATCCATGCGTCCAGCACGTAGGTGCCCTTGGGCACGCGCACGGTCGTCGTGCCGGCGCCGTCCGGCACCCGGTAGGTGCGCCAGGCGCCGCGGCCGGTGTAGCCGTACAGGATCGTGTCGTGGGAGGCGGTGGGCTTGCCGTCCCGGCCGATGTGCTTGACGGTGACGTCGTACGACTCGACCTCGCGCTGCACGGCCGCGGCCGTACGGACGTTCTGCCCGCCGCCGGTCGCCGTCACGTACGCCGAGTACCCGCCGTCCAGGGTGCCGCCCAGCCGGGTGTTCACGGTCAGGTCGACGGAGGCCTTGTCGCCGGCCGGGACCGTCACCTCGGTGGCGCCGAGCGTGAAGAAGCCGTCCGGGACCGGCCGGCCCTTGGGGTCGGCGGCCGTCATGGCCAGGCTGAGCGTGACGTCCTCGGTGCCGAGGTTGCGGTAGGTCAGCTGCTTGGTGACCGGCTCGTCGTCCGTGTGCGGCCAGGACTGGATGCCGAAGCTCACCGAGACCGGGTCGGCGATCACGGTCTGCTTGACCGCCTTGTCGACGGCGATACGGCCGGCGCCCTGTTCGAACGGGGTGTACGGGCCGCCCTTGGCGGAGCCGGTCAGCGCGCCCTTCAGTTCGGCGTAACCCCAGTCCGGGTGCTGCTGCTTGAGGAGCGCGGCGGCACCGGCGACGTGCGGGGTCGCCATCGAGGTGCCGTCGATGGTCAGGTAGCCGGCCGGGCTCTCGCCGACCTCCTTGCCGATCAGGCTGTTCTTGGCCGCGGCGGCGGTGATGGCCACGCCCGGCGCGGTGACGTCGGGCTTGATGACGCCGTCGCCCACCCGCGGGCCGGTGGAGGAGAAGTCGGCGAGACGGTTCTTCTTGTCGACCGCGCCGACGGTGATGGCGGAGTCGGCGCTGCCGGGCGAACCGACCGTCTCGGGGCCCTCGTTGCCCGCGGCGATCGCGAAGAGGATGCCCTTCTCGGCGGAGAGCTTGTCGACCTCCGCCTCCAGCGGGTCGACACCCGGGGTGTCCTCGCCGCTGAGGCTGAGGTTGACGATGTCGGCGCCCTGCTGGGCCGCCCACTCCATGCCGGCCAGGATGCCGGAGTCGTCGCCGTAGCCCTCGTCGTCGAGGACCTTGCCGTTGAGGATCTTGGCGCCGGGCGCCACACCCTTGTACTTGCCGCCCGACTTGGCGCCGGTGCCCGCCGCGATGGAGGCGACATGGGTGCCGTGGCCGACCCGGTCGGCCGTGCTGTTGCTGGTGGTGAAGTTCTTGGCCGCCACCACCTGGGACTTCAGATCCGCGTGGGTGGCGTCGACACCGGTGTCCAGGACGGCGATCTTCACGCCCTTGCCGGTGTAGCCGGACTGCCACGCCGTCGGCGCGCCGATCTGCGGCACGGACTTGTCGAGGGTGACCTTGCGGACGCCGTCGAGCCAGACGTGCGCGATGCCGGCGCTGGTCCGGTCGCCGTCGGTGAGCGCCTCCCACAGCTCGGGCGTGTCCTTGACGGGGGTCTGCACCGCGTCGGCGTTCAGCGCCTTCAGGGCCCGGCGCAGGGTGCCGGCCTCGCGGACGTCGGCCCGGGCGGCGGTGGCCGCGCCCTGGTACCCGACGATGACCTTCAGTCCGTCCTTGAACGACTTGCGGGTGGCGGACTTGTTCAACTCGGTGATGTCGAAGAGGCGTTGGTCCAGCTTGCCGGAGGCGATCAGGCGGGACGCGTCGGCCGGCACGACGAGGGTGCGTCCGCCCATACGGCGGACCTGCACGGGTATCTGCTCGCGGCCCTCGGCCCGGTGCAGGCCGATCACGCGGCCCTTGGCGTCCACGGTGACCCGGTCGCCGGTGATGAGAGTGATGGTGCGGTGGGCCGCGGGCCCGGCAGCGTTGGCGGCGCGGTGCTCGGGCCGCGCCGACGCGGGGCTGGTCATACCCGCGGCGAGGGCGACGGCTGCCGCCGCGGCGACCGCGGCCACGCCCGCTCTTTTCACTTGTCTGCGCAAAACTCCCCCTGGAAACGGAGTGTCGAGCGGATTCCCTGTCCACTCGACCGGGGGAAGGCTCGCACAAGTGCGCTACACCCCCACCCCCCGGAAGAGGAAGTATGCCGGGGGGTGATCACGCGCTCAATGGCGGGGTGCGGTCGGTTCTCTCGTTTCCCTCCCGTTCAGGCCCCCGCGTTCTCCTTGACGGTGATGCGCCCCTTGCGGATGGTCGCCACGCGGGGCGCCTTCCTCGCGATGGCGGAGTCGTGGGTGACCATGACGAACGTCAACCCGTGCTCCTTCCACATGCGTTCGAGTACGTCCATGATCTCGTCGCGCATGGACTCGTCGAGGTTTCCGGTGGGCTCGTCGGCGAGCAGCACCTTCGGCTGCTTGACCAGGGCGCGGGCGATGGCGACGCGCTGCTGCTGGCCGCCGGACATCTCGGACGGCAGGTGGCCGAGCCGCTCGCCGAGCCCGACCGACTCCAGTGCCCCGGCGGCCCGTTGGCGTCGTTCGGCGGCCTTGATGCCGAGCGGGACGAGGGCGGTCTCGACGTTCTCCTGCGCGGTCAGCGTCGGGATCAGGTTGAAGGACTGGAAGACGAAGCCGATGCTCTCGCTGCGCACCCGGGTCAGCCGGGCCTCGGGCAGCTTCGCCAGGTCGGTGCCGTCGAGGACGACCTGGCCGGAGGTGGGCCGGTCCAGGCCGCCCAGCATCTGCAGCAGCGTCGACTTGCCGCCGCCGGTGGGGCCCTGGATGACCAGCCGGTCGCCGTCGCCGATGGTCAGGTCGACCTCGTCGAGGGCTCGGACGA
Organism: Streptomyces sp. NPDC087787; assembly: GCF_044743035.1. Taxonomy (NCBI): domain Bacteria; kingdom Bacillati; phylum Actinomycetota; class Actinomycetes; order Kitasatosporales; family Streptomycetaceae; genus Streptomyces; species Streptomyces sp. NPDC087787. Next base: position 224,014 of record NZ_JBIUVQ010000011.1, on the reverse strand, counting down.
CCTCCTTGCCCCGGGTGTAGTGCTTGGTGACGCCGGTGAGTTCGTACATGGGGGAAGCAGCTCCTGGGATGCGGGGAGAAGGGGGCCGGTGGCCCGGCGGTTCGCGGAGGGCGGCGCGCTACTCGACGCGCCGCAGGGCGTCCGCCGGGCGCAGCCGGGAGGCCCGCCAGCCGCCGAACGCGCCGGCGATCAGGCCGCCGGCCACGGCGAGGCCGACCGCGAGGACGATGGTGGTGAGGCTGACCGGCGCGGTGAGCGCGACCTCAAGGGACTTGGCGGCCTGCCGGCCGGGGCCGCCGAGGCCGCCGGCGCGGAAGACGCCCTCGCCGCCCGGACCGCCGGCCACGCCACCCGAGCCGCCGAGCTGCGCCTGGAGCGTCGGGCTGATCGCGGTCACCGCGTAGGCGCCCGCCAGGCCGAGTGCGATGCCGAGGACACCGCCGACCAGTCCGTTGACGACGGCCTCGCCGACCACCTGCCGGGTCACCCGGCCCGACTTCCAGCCCAGCGCCTTGAGCGTGCCGAACTCGCGCACCCGCCGGGAGACCGCCGAGGAGGTCAGCAGCCCGGCGACCAGGAAGGCGGCCACGAGCACCGCGATGGACAGCCACTTGCCGACGCTGGTGGCCAGGTCGGAGGCGGTGGACAGGGAACCGGAGACGGTCTTTGCCAGGTCGGCGGAGGTGGTGACCGTGGTGTCCGGGACGTTCTTCTGAATGGCGCTCTTGACGGCGTCTATCCGCTGGGAGTCGGTCGCCTTGACGTAGATCGTGGTGACCTTGTCCTTGTCGCCGCTGAGGGTCTGCGCCTGCTTCAGCGGGATGTACAGGTTGGCCGCCGCGTCCCCGCTGCTCGCGGTGGCGATGCCGATCACCTCGTACTTGACCTTCTTGATGGTGACGCTGCCGCCGACCTTGAGCTTCTTCTCCTTGGCGTAAGCCGAGTCGGCGACGACGACCGCGGCGTCGGTCTCACCGGTCCTGAAGGTGCGGCCGTCGGTGATCTCCGAGGAGGTCAGCGGGCCGAGCTCCGGGTGGGTGACGTCGGTTCCGTAGACCGTGTACTGGTTGACGTCGAAGTCGGCGCCGCCGCCCATGACCCGGCCCTGCGGCCCGGAGCCGGGCGCGCCGCGTGTCTGCCCGCCCTCGCCGTCCTGCTTGAACTGGCCGCGGGTGAACTGGCCGTTGATCCTTACCACGTTGAGGCTGAGCCCGCCGACCGCGGAGGAGACGCCCTTCTGGTCCGCCACCTTGCCGACCGTGGAGGCGGGCAGGGTGGTGAAGCCCTGCGCCATGACCCGGTCGCTGCTCTGGTCGTTCTTGTCGCCGCTCTCCTGGGCGTCGAACTTGAAGCGCGGGCGCGAGTCGCCGGACGCCGGCGAGGCGGCCTTGCTGACGGTCATGTCCGTGCCCAGCCCGTACAGCGACTGCAGGACCTTGTCCTGCGCCCTGCTCATGCCGCTGGACACGGAGTTGACCACGATGACCAGCGCGATGCCCAGCGCGAGGCCGGAGGCGACGACGAGAGCCGCCTTTCGACGGCGGCGCAGCTCGCGCCTCAGGTAGGTGAAGAACATGCGGCCGACAGTAGGGGCGCACCTTGATGAGGACTTGAGGCCGCGCTGAGAGAAGTATGAGAAGACCGGTGCAACCCCGAGGGGCGGCACCGGTCTTGGGCAGGCCGAGCGGTCGTCAGGCGGGCGAACCGGCCTTCCACTGGGCCCAGCTCATGTTCCAGCCGTTGAGGCCGTTTTCCGGGGCGACGGTCTTGTCGCCGGTGTTCTGGACGACGACGACGTCACCGACGATCGAGTTGTTGAAGAACCACGCGCCCGGGGTGTTCGGGTCGTTGGCGCCCTTCTTGTCCTGCAGGCCCACACAGCCGTGGCTGGTGTTGACGTTGCCGAAGACGCCAGGTCCGCCCCAGTAGTTGCCGTGGATGAAGGTGCCGGAGTTGGTCAGACGCATGGCGTGCGGCACGTCCTTGATGTCGTACTCGCCCTTGCCGTCGTCGTCGGTGAAGCCGACCGTGGCGCCGTTCATCCGGGTCTGCTGGAACTTCTCGGAGATCACCATCGCGCCCTCGTAGGTGGTGTTCTCGGGGGAGCCGGCGGAGATCGGGATTGTCTTGACGGTCTTGCCGTTCCGCGTGACCCTCATCTGCTTGGTCTTGGCGTCGACGTAGGAGACCTGGTTGCGGCCGATGTGGAAGGTGACCGTCTTCTGCTGGACGCCGAAGACACCCTGGGCGCCCTCGACGCCGTCGAGATCGAGCTTCAGCGTGACGGTGGAGTTCTCCTGCCAGTACTGCTCGGGACGGCAGTCCATCCGCTGGACGCCGAACCAGTGGCAGGCGACCTCCTGACCGCTGGAGGACGTGACGGTGATGCCCTTCTCGACGTCCGCCTTGTTGGTGATCGCCTTGTCGAAGTTGATCGACACGGGCATGCCGACACCCACGGTGGTGCCGTTGTCCGGCGTGAACGAGCCGATGAAGCTGTGCGCGGGGGCGACCGTGGTGAAGGAGCCGTTCTCGTGGGCGTCGCGGCCCTTGGCGTCCGTGGCGGTCGCGGCCACCTTGTAGGTGGTGGCCCGCTCGAGCTGGGCGCTGGGCTTCCAGCTCGTCTTGTCGGCCGATATCTGCCCCTCGACGGCCTTGCCGTCGACGGTCGTCATCGTCACCTTCGTCAGCGTGCCCTTGGCCACGGTGACGGCAGCCGAGTTGTTGATCGAGGCGTTGTCGGAGCCGTCCGCTGGTGTGATCTTGATCTGGGCCTCCGACGACTCCTCGGCCGCGGCCTTGTCGGCCTTGGCCCGCGAGGAGTCCCCACCGCCGTCGGCCGCGTCGCTGCCGCCGGAACAGGCCGTGAGCACCAGTACACCGCCGAGCAGTGCGGACGCGGCCGTCAGGCGCCTGCGCCGCTTACTGTTCGTCATCACACGCTTCTCCATCGTTGGCGAGTCCCAAAACCCCTCGAGTCCCCCGTCGCGAGCACTCAACGCTAAGACCGTTTCGACCCATTTCCCACGTCGTGAGGTGTGGAACTCGCCACGTCCGCCGCAGCGGACGGTGCGCGGCCCGGCCTGCGCGTTGCGTGAGACGACGAAACCCCGGGCGTCGGTTGCGCCCGGGGCCGCCGATGTGACCCGGGCGACGTCAGCCGGAGTGACCCGCGGCATCCACTTCCTCGTCGTCCCCGTCGCCATCATCCTCGTCGAACTCCCAGTCCGGCGAATCGGGGTCGTAGTCGATGCGTTCGCTCGACCAGGAGGCCTGCTGGAGTTCGACCCCCGGTACCTCGCCCACCAGGTCGAACGGATCGACCAGGTACGCCAGGGCCTCGGCGGTGTCCTCCGTCACAGCTCCCTCGGCGTGCGCCCGCTCCGCGGGGTCCAGCTCGCCGTCCTCGGCGTGTTCGGCGATCCGGCCGCGGGCCGCGGCGATGACGGCTTCCGCGTCCTCGATCTCGACGACGAGCTCGACGCTGACGCGGACAAAACGTGAAGTCTCTGAAGTGCTCATGGACGGAGCGTACGGCTCAAACGTCCCGTGACTTTCCTGTGACCCGCGACGTTCACTAACATCGCCCCACACGGCCAATTCACCAGCGCCACAAGGGGATCGATATTCCGTGTCATCCGCTCGCCGTACGTTGCTGACAGCCACCGCCGCGGGCACCCTGCTGGGCGCCCTGTGGTTCGTCCCCTCCGCGGACGCCTCGGTGGGCACTCCGGCGAGAGGGGCGGACCCGGCGGTGCCGACGGCCCAGGTCACGGAGCAGGGGCGACCCGCCGCGGCGGCGCAGGTGTCCGGCGTCCAGGAGGACGCGCCCACCGGCGGCGGAACCGAACTCGCCGACACCGGAAGCATCGACACGACCCCCTACGTCGTCGGCGGCACCTCGCTCCTCATACTGGGCGCCGGTTTCGTGGTCTACTCCGTGCGCCGGGAGCGCCTGGGCTTCTGAACGAGTGCCGCGACAGGCGACGTTCGCCGCGTCGCAACGCCCGGCGCTCCCCCGCGACTTGGGCTCCGGCCCGCCGTCCCTTGGCAGCGGACCGGTGGACTTCGGCCCAAGCCCTCCGTCCTACAGCAGCGGACCGGTGACGGTCTCGGCCGCCGCGAGGAGGCCGCCGTCCCGCACGAAGGCGTCCGCGGCGGCGAGGTCGGGCGCGAGGAAGCGGTCCGGACCCGGTCCGCCGACTCCCGCCTCGCGAGCGGCGTCGATGACCGCCCGGCTCGCCGGAGCCGGGGTCAGGCCCTCGCGCAGTTCCACGGCGCGCGCGGCGGCGTAGAGCTCGATCGCGATGATCCGGTTCAGGTTGCCGACGGCCGTCCGCAGCTTGCGCGCCGCCGACCAGCCCATGGAGACGTGGTCCTCCTGCATGGCGGAGGACGGGATGGAGTCGGCGGAGGCCGGCACGGCGAGCCGCTTCATCTCGCTGACCAGCGCGGCCTGCGTGTACTGAGCGATCATCAGGCCCGAGTCGACACCGGCGTCGTCGGCGAGGAACGGCGGCAGTCCGTGGCTGCGGTTCTTGTCGAGCAGCCGGTCGGTACGGCGCTCGGCGATGGAGCCGAGGTCGGCGGCGGCGATGGCGAGGAAGTCCAGCACGTAGGCGACCGGGGCGCCGTGGAAGTTGCCGTTGGACTCCACCCTGCCGTCGGGCAGCACTACGGGATTGTCGACGGCGGAGGCCAGTTCGCGCTCGGCGACCAGGCGGGCGTGCGCGAGGGTGTCGCGGCCGGCGCCGGCGACCTGCGGGGCGCAGCGCACGGAGTAGGCGTCCTGCACGCGGGGCGCGTCGCCCTGGTGGTGCCCGGTGAGGCCGGAGCCCTTGAGCACGGCCAGCATGTTGGCGGCGGAGGCGCCCTGTCCCGGGTGCGGACGGATGGCGTGCAGCTCGGGGGCGAGGACCTTGTCCGTGCCGAGCAGTGCCTCCAGGCTGAGGGCGGCGGTGATGTCGGCGGACTTGTACAGGGTGTCGAGGTCGGCGAGGGCCATGATCAGCATGCCGAGCATGCCGTCGGTGCCGTTGAGGAGGGCCAGGCCCTCCTTCTCGCGCAGTTCGACGGGCTGGATGCCGTGCTCGGCGAGCAGCTCGCCGGCCGGGCGTACGACGCCGTCGGGGCCCTCCGCGTCACCTTCGCCCATGAGGGCGAGGGCGCAGTGGGACAGCGGGGCGAGGTCGCCGGAGCAGCCGAGGGAGCCGTACTCGTGCACGACCGGGGTGATGCCGGCGTTGAGCACGTCGGCCATGGTCTGCGCGACCGCGGGGCGCACGCCGGTGTACCCGGAGCACACGGTCTTCAGCCGCAGGAACATCAGCGCCCGTACGACCTCGCGCTCGACCCTCGGGCCCAGCCCGGCGGCGTGCGAGCGGACGATGTTGCGCTGGAGCTGGGTGCGCAGCTCCTGGCTGATGTGCCGGGTCGCCAGGGCCCCGAAGCCGGTGCTGACGCCGTAGACGGGTTCGGGCTTGGCCGCCAGCGCGTCCACGATCTCCCGCGCTGCCGCCAGGGCCGCCACCGTCTCGTCGGAGAGCTCGACACGGGCGCCGCCGCGTGCCACCGCGAGAACGTCGGACGCGGTGACCCCCGACGTCCCCACCACCACAGTATGCATATCCATATTCAGGAGCGTACGCAGTGAATGCGAAGATGTCACTAGTGGGTGCCGGGAGTGACTCTTACAACGCGCGGCCGGGATGCCCGGCGCCGGTCAGGGCCTGCGACCCCGGAAGCGGCGCCGCTCCGCCGGGGCCTCCGGTACGGGCGGGGGCGCGTCGGCGAGGCGGACGACCGGGTCCTGCGGGCCCTCACGACCCGCGACCACGGGCCGGTCGGCGCGCAGCGCCTTCGCCCGGTACTGGGCGGCGTCGGCGAGCCGGAACAGCCGCCGGGCCGACGGTACCGGCCCGATCGCGTGCTCGGTCGAGGCGACCCCGCAGGCGACGCCCTCGCCCAGCTCCAGCTCGGCCGCGCGCCGGCACAGCTCGTCGGCCGCCTTGATCACCTCGTCGGCCGGCGGCCCGACCGCGACCAGGCAGAACTCGTCGCCGCCGAGCCGTGCCACGAGCGCGCCCGGCACCATCGCGCCGCACAGCGACAGTACGGAGCCGAACCGTTCGAGGAGCCGGTCGCCGACGGCGTGGCCGAGGGTGTCGTTGACCTGCTTGAGCCCGTTGAGGTCGCAGACGACGAGGCTGACGGCGACCCCGTCCAGCCGGTGCCGCTCGATCGCCTCCTCGAGCATCACGTCGACGGCGCGGCGGTTGGCGAGCCCGGTCAGCGCGTCCGTGAACGCCAGCCTGCGGGCCTCCTCCAGCCGCTCGCTCTGGGCGAGCCCGGCGGCGACCACGGCGGCCAGCACGGTGGCGAAGTCGGCGTCGGAGCGCCCGAAGAGGGGGAGGCCGACCGGGCGGGCGACGTAGAGCTCGCCCCAGGCGCGTCCGTGCTGCACGATCGGCGCGACCACGCAGCAGCCGCGCCCGCGCCGGCGCAGCGCGGCCACGCGCTGGTGGCTGTAGCCGGGGTGGCCCGCGGCCGCGCCGTCGGCGGTCTCCACCCAGGCGTCGGGTTCACCGCCCGACGCCCACCGTTCGTGCAGGAACTCGGTGATCTCAGGGAACTGGTGCACCGGATAGGTCTCGTCCTCCGGGAACTCCCGCTCCTCCGGCGCCCGGTCCCCCACGTTCACCAGGACCCGCAGCCGGCCGCGCTCGCGCTCCCACACCGAGAGCGCGGCGAAACTCCCCTCCAGCGCCCGGCAGGCGCCGAGCGCGGCCGCCCGCCACGACTCACGCGAGGTCTGCGCCGCGGCCATCCCCTGCGCCAACGCCACCACGGCCGCCAGCCGCCTGTTCTCGCCCATCACCCCAGGCTAGGGATGTTTCGCCCGAATCGAGACATTGGCCCACGTGCAGACACACCGGGACCGGCGACTCCCGGGTACGGACCTGACGGCACCCCCGCCGCCGCCCGGCAACCGGCGGCGCCGCTGTGCCCCACGGGCGCGGGACTGACGGCTTCCGGCCCGGGGCCGGGCGGTCGCCGCCCACCCGCCGGCCGCGACGGTCGGGCGGTCCGGCAGGCGCGGCGAGCGGAGGGAGCGGAGGGAGCGGGGGGCGCATGCCGGCCGGGGTTCGCGGCCACAGCCGCCTCTTCCGGGACCGGCGGCGCCCCGGGCCGGCCGCTCTCGTCAGGGGGTGGTCACTCCCCCGGCCACTGGGGGCGGCGCTTCTCGTTGAAAGCGGCCACTCCCTCCGCGCGGTCCGCCGAGAAGGCGACCGAGCGCCAGGCCGCGTCCTCGACCTCGAGGCCGGCCCGGAGGTCGAGGCCGTGGCCGAGTCGCAGCGCGCGCTTGGCGGCGCGCAGCCCGATCGGAGAGTTCGCCGCCATCCGGGAGGCCAGTTCCAGGGCCTCCTCGCGGTCGCGGCCCTCGTCCACCAGCCGGTCCACGAGGCCCAGCCCGGCCGCCTCCGGCGCCTCCAGCCGACGCGCCGTGAAGATCAGCTCGGCGGCCCGGGCGGCACCCACCCGCCGGGGCAGCAGCTGCGTACCGCCGCCGCCGGGGATGACGCCCACCGAGACCTCCGGCAGCCCCACCACGGCCGTACGGTCGGCCACGATCATGTCGCAGGACAGGGCCAGCTCGAAGCCGCCGCCGAGCGCGAACCCGTGCACCGCCGCGATCGTCGGCATGGGCAGCTCCAGCACGCCGGTGTACGCACCGCGTGCGACCGGGCGCTGGCGCACCAGGTCGGCGTCGCTGAAGGAGTTGCGCTCCTTGAGGTCGGCCCCGACGCAGAACGCCCGCTCGTGCGAGGACGTCAGGACGACCACGCGCGCGTCCCGGTCGGCGGCGAGCGCCGCACAGGCCGCGGCGATCGACCGCGCCATGTCCGTGGACACGGCGTTCATCGCCTTGGGCCGGTCCAGGACGAGCTCCGCGACGTACTCGTGCCGCCGCACCAGCACGAACTCGCCGAACCGCTCCTCGGTCATGACACCCTCCTGGTTAACGTGGGTTAACAAGAAACCAGGCCCGATCATCGCAGCAGGGCCCGCGCCGGGGGAAGGGCGGACGGGTTGCAGGCGCGGCCCCGTTGTCGAGACCCGGCACCCCGTTCGAGTGACATCCCCGCCCAACTGCCGCCGAACCCCCGGGAGAGCGCATAACGTGCGTCCGCCATGGCGCATCAGGGGGCGCGAGCGCATCGGGGAGGACGGCGATGACGACGCACACGGCCACAGTCCGGCAATCCGCCGACAACGACGACAAGACAGGCATAGACGGGACGGGCGGGGGCGGCGGCGACGCCGCGGAGGAGACCGCCCGCACGCAGTGGGGCCCCGGCGCCCGCGGACGGCACCGCAGGCGCCGGCCCCGCAAGGCGCTGCTGGCCGCCGGAGGACTCGCGGTGGCCGCCGGTGTGCTGAGCCTCGTACGGCTGGCGCCCGAGTCCGGGCTCGGCGGTCCGGGCACCGCCGAGGCCGAGCCCCACGCGGCCCAGGGCAACGGCTCCGGCCGCTCCGCCGGCACCCCCACCGGCGCCTCCACCGCGCCCCGTACGTCCGCCGCGCCCTCGGCGGACGTCGCCCTGGGCGGGGTGAGCGCCGCACCGGTCGCGGAGTCGGGCGCCGTGCCGACGGCGTCCCCGTCCCCGGCGGCCGCAGCGCGGCCCCCGGCGCTCCCGGAGACCACGGCCGTTCCCACGGCGCCTCCCGAGGATCCCGAGGGCCTCAAGGACACGGACCCGCCGGAGCACCCGGATTCCACCGCGGACGCGCCAGGGCCGTCCGCCACCACGGCCCCGGCTCCGCACCCCGCACCGACCCCGAGCACGCAGCCCCCGGCCCCGCCCTCCGGCGGAAGCGGCGGCCTGTGTCTGCCGATCATCGGGCTGTGCGTCGGCGTCGGGGCCGGACCGGCCCGCTGAACCGGGAGGCGACCGCCGGTTACGCGGGCCCGCCGTTGCGCCGGGTGAGCAGCCAGGGCTCGACCACGCCCAGACCGCGCACCGGGCGCTGCCACATCGGCTGAAGGGCGAACCGGTACACCGGCGGCTCCTCGCCCTCCTTCTCGGCCGTCGCCGCGGCCTCGGCCGCCTCCGCCTCGGACGCCGGGGCGTCCCCGGTGCGGATCAGCTCCTCGGCGAAGGCGCTGTCGACCAGGACGGCGTCGCGCGGAGCTATCGAGGTGAGCCGGGAGGCGAGATTGACGGTGGTGCCGAACACATCGCCCATACGGGTGGTGACCGTGCCGAACGCCATGCCCACGCGCAGCTCCGGCATCGTCTCGTCGTGGGCCATCGTCTCGACCAGCCGCAGCGCGATGTCCGCCGCCGTGCCGGCGTCGTCGGCGGCGTACAGCACCTCGTCGCCGAGCGTCTTGATGAGCCGTCCGCCGCGCGCGGCCACAAGGTCGGCCGAGGTCGTCTCGAACGCCTCGACGAGTTCGCCGAGCTCCTCCTCCTCCATGCGGCGGGTCAGCCGGGTGAAGCCGACGAGGTCCGCGAAGCCCACGGCCAGCCGCCGGTCGACCATCTCCTCGTCGTCGGCTGCCTGCACGACCCGGCCGGCCGAGGCGGCGAGCTGGCGGCGCCAGACGTAGACCAGGAACTCCTCCAGCTCGGGCAGCAGCAGCTCGACGATCGGGTACGTCACCTCGGTGCGGGTCATACCGGGCTCGGGCGGCTCGGTCAGGCCCTCCAGGAAGGAGTCCATCTGCCATTCGGCCAGACGGGCGGTGGTCTGCCCGGTGGACCGGGCCACCTGCACCGCCATGGCCTCGCTGAGCAGCCCCGCCTCGACCAGACCCGCGAGCCGCCGCAGGGCCAGCACGTCGGCCTCCGTGAGCGCCCTGGCCTGGCCTATGTCGGCGAAGCCCATGGCCCGCCAGAAGCGTGAGGCCAGCTCCATGGAAACGCCGGCGCTGCGGGCCGCCTGGAACGGGGTGTAGCGCCGCTCCGCGCCCAGGATGAGCTGTTCGAGGCGCAGCGCGAGAGGGTGTGCGCCGGAGTCGGCGGCGTCCGGGTCCTCCTGCTCGTGCGAGGACGAGAATGGCGGAGGCTCCTCCGGGCCGTCCGCGTCCGCGCCGGAGCCCGTGTCGTCGACGGTCACGCCTGCTGCCCTTCCGATCTGCCACGGTCAGGTATCGACCGGCCTCAACTCTACGGCAGGTGTGCGCCAGCTCACTCCGTCAGGTTCCGCCGAGAGCGGAGCCGCGCGTGCGGGCCGGGGTGGAGCTGACCGGCGCTGTTCCGGCACCCGCACCGGCGTCACCGGGTGCGGGGCCGCCGGAACGGCGCCCGCGCCCACCGTGACCGCGCACGGCCGCGGCGGGCATCCCGGACGCCCCCGCCGGGCGGTTCACGCGGGGCGCAGATGCACGATGTCGCCCGCGCCGACCGGCTCCTGCACACCCTCCTCGGTGGCGATGACCAGACGGCCGTCCCCGTCCACCGCGACGGCTTCCCCGACCACCGCCCGGTCGCCCGGCAGTTCCGCCCGGACCACCCGGCCGAGCGTCGCACAGCCGGCCGCGTACGCCTCCTGGAGACCGCTCGCGGCCGCGTCGCCTTCCACCGCCCGCCACCGGCCGTACCAGTCCTCCAGGGAGCGAAGGACCGACCGCAGCAGCGGATCGCGGTCGGTGCTCACGGCTCCGGCGAGCGCGAGGGAGCCCGCCTGCGGGACCGGGAGTTCGTCCCGCCGCAGCGAGACGTTGATGCCGATGCCGATGACCACCGCGTCCGCGCCGGCCCGCTCGGCCAGGATGCCGCCGGCCTTGCGTTCCTCGCCTCCGACGGTCACCAGCAGGTCGTTCGGCCACTTCAGCGCCGTGTCGACCCCGGCGGCCCGGGACAGGCCCGTGGCCACCGCGACGCCGGTGAGCAGCGGCAGCCAGCCCCAGCGGGCCACGTCCACCTCGCCGGGCCGCAGCAGCACCGAGAAGAACAGGCCGGAGCGGGGCGGGGCCGTCCACCGGCGGTCCAGGCGGCCCCGGGCGGAGGTCTGCTCCTCGGCGACCAGGACGGCTCCCTCGGCCGCCTTCCCCACGGCGGCCCGGGCCACCAGGTCCGTGTTGGTGGAACCGGTCCTCCCCACCACGTCCACCTCGGACCACAGCCCACCCGCCCGCACCAGGCCGCGCCGCAGCGAACCGGCGTTCAGGGGCGGGCGGTCCAGGTCGGACCAGCGGCTGTCGTGCGGCTCGTTGCCGGGGTTGTCGTCTGCTGCATCTCGCGGCGTCATGCAAGCCACCCTAGGTGTGGGAAACGCCGCACTGCCGATCGGCGGACCCCCTACTACGCTACGGATGAGTAACCGTCCCCCCTTGTGAGCAGGCAGGGAGCCGCGATCCCGATGTCCGAGCCGGAAGAGCGCCAAGAGATCGACATTCACACGACCGCGGGCAAGATCGCGGATCTTCAGCGCCGCGTCCTGGCGGCGACGCACGCCGGCTCCGAGCGCGCCGTGGAGAAGCAGCACGCCAAGGGGAAGCTGACGGCCCGCGAGCGGATCGAACTGCTGCTCGACGAGGGGTCGTTCGTGGAGCTGGACGAGTTCGCCCGGCACCGTTCCACCAACTTCGGCCTGGAGCAGAACCGGCCGTACGGGGACGGCGTGGTCACCGGCTACGGCATGGTCGACGGCCGCCCGGTGGCGGTGTTCTCGCAGGACTTCACGGTCTTCGGCGGAGCGCTCGGCGAGGTCTACGGGCAGAAGATCGTCAAGGTGATGGACTTCGCCCTGAAGACCGGCTGCCCGGTCATCGGGATCAACGACTCGGGCGGCGCCCGGATCCAGGAGGGGGTCGCCTCCCTCGGCGCGTACGGGGAGATCTTCCGCCGCAACACCCACGCCTCCGGGGTGATCCCGCAGATCAGCCTGGTCGTGGGCCCGTGCGCGGGCGGCGCGGTCTACTCGCCGGCGATCACCGACTTCACGATCATGGTCGACCAGACCTCGCACATGTTCATCACCGGCCCGGACGTCATCAAGACGGTCACCGGCGAGGACGTCGGCTTCGAGGAACTCGGCGGCGCCCGCACCCACAACACCGCCTCCGGCGTGGCCCACCACATGGCGGGCGACGAGAAGGACGCGATCGAGTACGTCAAGCAGCTGCTGTCGTACCTGCCGTCGAACAACCTCTCCGAGGCGCCGGTCTTCCCCGAGGAGGCCGACGTGGCCGTCTCGGCCGAGGACCTGGAGCTGGACACGGTCGTCCCGGACAGCGCGAACCAGCCGTACGACATGCACACGGTGATCGAGCACGTCCTGGACGACGCCGAGTTCCTCGAGACCCAGCCGCTGTTCGCGCCGAACATCCTCACCGGGTTCGGGCGGGTGGAGGGCCACCCGGTCGGCATCGTCGCCAACCAGCCGATGCAGTTCGCCGGCTGCCTGGACATCGACGCCTCCGAGAAGGCCGCCCGCTTCGTACGGACCTGCGACGCCTTCAACGTGCCCGTGCTCACCTTCGTCGACGTGCCCGGCTTCCTCCCGGGCGTCGACCAGGAGCACACCGGCATCATCCGCCGCGGCGCCAAGCTGATCTTCGCCTACGCCGAGGCCACGGTCCCGCTGATCACAGTGATCACCCGCAAGGCCTTCGGCGGCGCCTACGACGTCATGGGCTCCAAGCACCTGGGCGCCGACCTCAACCTGGCCTGGCCGACCGCCCAGATCGCCGTCATGGGCGCCCAGGGCGCGGTCAACATCCTGCACCGCCGCACCATCGCCGAGGCCGAGGCCGCCGGCGACGCCGAGGCCACCCGCGCCCGGCTGATCCAGGAGTACGAGGACGCGCTCCTCAACCCCTACGTGGCGGCCGAACGCGGCTACGTCGACGCGGTCATCAAGCCCTCGGACACCCGCTCCCACCTCGTGCGCGGACTGCGTCAACTGCGCACCAAGCGTGAATCCCTGCCTCCGAAGAAGCACGGCAACATCCCCCTGTAAGGAGCCGCTGTGATCAAGGTCGTACGAGGCAACCCCACCCCGGAGGAGCTTGCCGCCGCCCTGGCGGTGGTCCGGGCCCGCGCCGTGGCGGCCGCGGATGCGCCGTCCGGCGCGGCCCCCGGCCACCGGGACTCGTGGGCCGATCCGTCGCGGATCGCCGCGCGGCGGGTGCCGTCGCCGGGACCGGCGGCCTGGGCCCGGACCTACTGGCCGGGCTGAGCCCCGGCGGGGCGCCGGCCAGAAGTTGAGTACGCGTACTCAGGCGCGCGGCGCCACACCGGCCGCACGATCGGGGGATGCTGTGGTCCGACCCCGAGAACGAGCCGCCGAAGGAACTGCGTGACATGCAGGACATGTTGCGGCGGCTCGGCATTTTCATGGCGCTGGCCATGGTGCTGGCCATGTTCGTGATCGGTGTGAGGTGAGACGGAGCAGCCGCCGCCGATACGCTGACCGTATGACTGACCAGCCGCGCCGCCGACTCGTGCTCGCCTCCCAGTCCCCCGCCCGGCTCGGGCTGCTCCGGCAGGCCGGGCTCGACCCGGAGGTCGTCGTGAGCGGCGTCGACGAGGACGCGGTCACCGCGCCCACCCCCGCCGAACTCGCGCTCGCCCTCGCCGAGGCGAAGGCCTCCGTGGTGGCGGCCCGTCCGGAGGTCCGGGGCGCGCTCGTGATCGGCTGCGACTCCGTGCTCGACCTCGACGGCCACGCCCTCGGCAAGCCCGCCGACGCCGAGGAGGCCACCGCCCGCTGGAAGGCGATGCGCGGCCGGGTCGGCACCCTGCAGACCGGGCACTGCGTCTGGGACACGGAGAGCGGGCGGCACGCCGCTGCCACCGCCTCCACCGTCGTCCGCTTCGGTGAACCGACCGACGACGAGATCGCCGCGTACGTCGCCTCGGGCGAGCCCCTGTACGTGGCCGGCGCCTTCACCCTGGACGGCCGTTCGGCGCCCTTCATCGACGGCATCGACGGCGACCACGGCAACGTCATCGGCATCAGCCTGCCCCTGGTCCGCCGCCTGCTGGCCGAACTCGGCGTGGGCATCACCGAGTTGTGGGCGCCGACCGCGGACTGATCAGGGGGTACGGGGCTCGGCCGGAGGAGGGGTGAGGGGCGTGGGCGGCGCCTCATGGACATGATCCGTCGGCTTCGTGAGCACCGGCGGACCGGCGGCCCTCCCGGAGCCGGGGGTGACTTCGGAGCCGGGGGTGGCTTCCGCCTCGGGCCCGCCCGCGTCCGTGGAACCTCCGTCCCGCGCCTCGCCCGCCGGGCCCTCCTCGTGGTCGTGCGTCATCAGCAGCAGCACGATGAGGCCGAGCACGACCACCATGAACAGGAACGCCCGCCGGCCCACCAGCCCCCAGGCGACCGCGCCGAGGAGGCCGTGCACCACGGCCGCGCTGATCAGCAGGACGCGTCCGGCCCCGGCCGGGCGGTGCCCCCGTAGCGCCACGAGCAGGGCGACGAGGCCGCACAGGGCGAAGTAGAGACCGAGGACCAGACCGCCGGCCTTCGACGAGGTCGACATGACGTTCGGATCCAGGCCGGCCAGGGACATCCTCTGCCGGTGCACGACCATCCCGAGGAACCAGTTCAGCGCAGCCACGCCGAATGCCTCCGCGAAGAGCACGAGCGCCACCACCCACGCCACCGGTCTGCGCACCACCGGTCCCACCCACTTCCGCCTGCCGCTCCGCGCGGAGCCCTGTTACCGCGAGTACCACCGAGACATCCTGAACGCTACTAACGGGTAAACCCGGGGACAAGAGTCCTGCCACCGGCAAAGAATCATTGGGCCATTCGTAGGGACTCCACAAAGAAACGAAGTGCGTCGCAGCACGCCCTCACAGAGACCTTGGCCACATGGGAGGGCTAGGGTTTTCCGGAGGAGTCCTGCGTACAGCGATGCGACAAGGGATTTCGCGAGCCGAGCGCGCCTCGAATCACGCTCCGTGTGGGCAAGCTCACCACGGGGGACGGGTCGAAGTGCCGTGTCGGCAGTCCCTAAACTCGGCTTGTTTCAAGGAGGGAGCCTCAATCGTGCGCAAGGTGCTCATCGCCAACCGTGGCGAAATCGCTGTCCGCGTTGCCCGGGCCTGCCGGGACGCCGGTATCGCGAGCGTGGCCGTCTACGCCGACCCGGATCGGGACGCTCTGCATGTCCGCGCCGCGGATGAGGCGTTCGCCCTGGGCGGTGACACCCCGGCCACCAGCTACCTGGACATCGACAAGGTGCTGAAGGCCGCGAAGGAGTCCGGCGCGGACGCGGTCCACCCCGGATACGGCTTCCTCTCGGAGAACGCCGAATTCGCCCAGGCCGTGCTGGACGCCGACCTCGTCTGGATCGGCCCGCCGCCGCAGGCCATCCGCGACCTCGGCGACAAGGTCGCGGCCAGGCACATCGCCCAGCGCGCCGGCGCCCCCCTGGTGGCCGGCACCCCCGACCCGGTCTCCGGCGCCGAGGAGGTCGTGGCCTTCGCCGAGGAGCACGGCCTGCCGATCGCCATCAAGGCCGCCTTCGGCGGCGGCGGGCGCGGCCTGAAGGTCGCCCGCACCCTGGACGAGGTCCCCGAGCTCTACGAGTCCGCCGTGCGCGAGGCCGTGGCCGCCTTCGGCCGCGGCGAGTGCTTCGTCGAGCGCTACCTGGACCGGCCCCGCCACGTGGAGACCCAGTGCCTGGCCGACCGCCACGGCAACGTGGTCGTCGTCTCCACGCGTGACTGCTCCCTCCAGCGCCGCCACCAGAAGCTGGTCGAGGAGGCCCCGGCGCCGTTCCTGTCGAAGGAGCAGGTCGCCGAGCTGTACCGCGCCTCGAAGGCGATCCTGAAGGAGGCCGGCTACGTCGGCGCCGGCACCTGCGAGTTCCTGGTCGGCCAGGACGGCACGATCTCCTTCCTGGAGGTCAACACCCGCCTCCAGGTCGAGCACCCGGTCACCGAGGAGGTCGCCGGCATCGACCTGGTGCGCGAGATGTTCCGCATCGCCGACGGCGAGGAGCTCGGCTACGACGACCCGCCGCTGCGCGGCCACTCCTTCGAGTTCCGCATCAACGGCGAGGACCCGGGCCGGGGCTTCCTGCCCGCCCCCGGCACCGTGACGAACTTCGCCGCGCCCTCCGGCCCCGGCGTCCGCCTGGACGCGGGCGTGGAGTCCGGCAGCGTCATCGGCCCGGCCTGGGACTCCCTGCTGGCCAAGCTGATCGTGACCGGCCGCACCCGCAAGGAGGCCCTCCAGCGGGCCGCCCGGGCCCTGGAGGAGTTCCAGGTCGAGGGCATGGCCACCGCCATCCCCTTCCACCGCGCGGTGGTCACCGACCCGGCGTTCGCCCCGGAGCTGACGGGATCCGGCGACCCGTTCACGGTCCACACCCGCTGGATCGAGACCGAGTTCGTCAACGACATCAAGCCCTTCACCGCCGTCGCCGACACCGACGCCGACGAGGAGACGGGCCGCGAGACCGTCGTCGTGGAGGTCGGCGGCAAGCGCCTGGAGGTCTCCCTGCCCACCTCGCTGGGCATGTCCCTGGCCCGCACAGGCCTCGCTGCGGGCGCCAAGCCCAAGCGCCGCGCCGCGAAGAAGTCCGGCCCCGTCGCCTCCGGCGACACCCTCGCCTCCCCGATGCAGGGCACCATCGTCAAGGTCGCCGTCGAGGAGGGCCAGGAGGTGAAGGAGGGCGACCTGGTCGTCGTCCTTGAGGCCATGAAGATGGAGCAGCCGCTCAACGCCCACCGCAGCGGCACCATCAAGGGCCTGTCCGCCGACGTCGGCGCCTCCATCACCTCCGGCGCCGTCATCTGCGAGATCAAGGACTGATCTCCCGGAGCGCCCGCAGGAGCCCGGCGAGCCGCGCGAGCGGCCCGCCGGGCTCCATGCTTTTCCGGCGAGCCGGTCCGCTTTTCCGGGGCGAACCGGTCCGCGGTCCTTCCCGAGCACGGCCCGAAGACCTCCCCCGGCCTCCCCGGGGGCGGACAAGCCCTCAGCGCCTCCGGAGGTCCGCCACCCGTGCGGCCGGACGCTCCGTGCCGTTCGGCTGGTCCCCGCCCAGGGACGCCGGGCGGAGGTTCGCGCTCGGCGGCTGGGTGCGGCGGGGGCCCGGGAGGGGCACCTCACGGCGGCGGTCGCGGGGCGGGGGCTGATCCGCCGCCGGGTTTCCCGCCGCGCCGGCCACGGCGATCTGGACGCCCTGGTCGGCGAGGGCCTGGAGCTCGGTGGCCGCGCGGTCGTCGTGGGCCGGGGGGTCGTCCGTCACCAGGCGGGTGATGAGGTCGGTCGGGACCGTCTGGAACATCGTGTCCGTACCGAGCTTGGAGTGGTCGGCGAGCACCACCACCTCCGCGGCGGACTGCACCAGGGCCCGGTCGACGGACGCCGACAGCATGTTGGACGTGGACAGGCCGCGCTCGGCCGTCAGTCCGCTCCCTGACAGGAACGCCTTGGACACCCGCAGCCCGTGCAGCGACTGCTCGGCCCCGGACCCGACGAGCGCGTAGTTGGAGCCGCGCAGCGTGCCGCCGGTCATCACGACCTCCACGCGGTTGGCGTGGGCCAGCGCCTGGGCGACCAGCAGGGAGTTGGTGACGACGGTCAGGCCGGGCACACGGGCGAGCCGACGGGCCAGCTCCTGGGTGGTCGTACCCGCGCCCACGACGATCGCCTCGCCCTCTTCGACGAGGCCCGCGGCGAGGTCGGCGATGGCCGTCTTCTCCGCGGTCGCGAGATGCGACTTCTGCGGGAAGCCGGACTCACGGGTGAACCCACCCGGGAGTACCGCACCGCCGTGCCGGCGGTCGAGGAGTCCTTCGGCCTCCAGTGCCCGCACGTCCCGCCGTACGGTCACTTCGGAGGTCTGGACGACGCGGGCGAGTTCACGGAGCGACACGGCACCGTTCGCTCGCACCATTTCGAGGATCAATTGGCGACGTTCAGCAGCGAACACGAAACTGACAGTAACCCCAGCGACCGTCTGCTTTCAGCAGTTTGCGCCGATTAGCAGAAGTTGTTCGCAGGGCAGAGTGCCGGATGGTATAGAGCCTGTTCCGTTCGCTCCTGCCACCGGCATGGTCCGCGACTCCCCGTGACCGGCGGGGAGTCGCAACCGCGCCGAGTCCTACGCCTCGCCCGTCGCCTTGCGCGTGTGCAGCTGTCGTGCCACCTCGGCGATCGAGCCCGACAGCGAGGGGTACACGGTGAACGCGTTCGCGATCTGCTCGACCGTCAGGTTGTTGTCGACGGCGATCGAGATGGGGTGGATCAGTTCCGAGGCGCGCGGGGCCACGACCACGCCGCCGACCACGATCCCCGTGCCCGGACGGCAGAAGATCTTGACGAAGCCGTCCCGGATGCCCTGCATCTTGGCGCGCGGGTTGCGCAGCAGCGGCAGTTTCACACAGCGGGCGTCGATCTTGCCCGCGTCCACGTCGGCCTGGGAGTAGCCGACGGTGGCGATCTCGGGGTCGGTGAAGACGTTGGAGGAGACCGTCTTGAGGTTCAGCGGGGCCACCGCGTCGCCCAGGAAGTGGTACATCGCGATGCGTCCCTGCATCGCCGCCACCGAGGCCAGCGCGAAGACCCCGGTCACGTCGCCGGCCGCGTACACGCCCGGAGCCGTCGTCCGGGACACCTTGTCGGTCCAGATGTGACCGGAATCGCGCAGCCTGACGCCGGCCTCCTCCAGGCCGAGCCCGGCGCTGTTGGGGATGGCGCCGACGGCCATCAGGCAGTGGCTGCCCTCGATGACCCGGCCGTCCGCCAGCGTCACCTCCACGCGGTCCCCGACCCGCTTGGCCGCGGCGGCACGCGAGCGCGCCATGACGTTCATGCCACGGCGGCGGAAGACGTCCTCCAGGACGGCGGCCGCGTCCGGGTCCTCACCCGGCAGCACGCGGTCGCGGGAGGACACCAGGGTGACCTTCGAGCCGAGCGCCTGGTAGGCGCCGGCGAACTCGGCGCCGGTGACGCCCGAGCCGACCACGATGAGTTCCTCGGGCAGCTCGTCGAGGTCGTAGACCTGGGTCCAGTTGAGGATCCGCTCGCCGTCCGGCTGGGCGTCGGGCAGCTCGCGCGGGTGACCGCCGGTCGCGATCAGCACGGCGTCCGCGGTGAGCCTCTCCTCGCTCCCGTCGGCCGCCCGGACGACGACCGTGCGCGACCCGTCGAGCGCCTGCATGCCCTCCAGCCGGCCGCGCCCCCGCACGACCCGGGCGCCGGCCCGCGTCACGGACGCGGTGATGTCGTGGGACTGGGCGAGCGCCAGCCGCTTCACCCGTCGGTTGACCTTCCCCAGGTCGACGCCCACCACCCGGGCGGCCCGCTCCGCGGCCGAGGCCTCGGCGGGGCCGCCGTCGGAGAGGGTGTCGGCGACGGTGATCCCCAGTTCCTCGTACGACGAGTCGAAGGTGGTCATCACCTCGGCCGTAGCGATAAGGGTCTTCGACGGCACGCAGTCGGTCAGCACCGACGCTCCGCCCAGACCGTCGCAGTCGACGACGGTCACCTCCGCGCCGAGCTGCGCCGCCACCAGCGCCGCTTCGTAGCCGCCGGGTCCACCACCGATGATCACGATCCGAGTCACGTACTCCATTGTCCCGCACCGTTCAAGGTGCCACGGCCCCGGGGCGCGGCGCGGTGGTACCGCGTTGCCCGTGGGACCCGTGAGACGGGTGCGCGGCTGACGTACGCTCGACGCATGTCGCTCTATGCCGCATACGCCGGCCATCTCGACGCGCGGCTGATGTCCCGCCGCGCCCCGCACTCGCCGCTGCGTGCCACGGGCTGGCTGAACGGCTGGCGGCTGACCTTCGGCGGGGAGCAGATGGGCTGGGAGGGCGCGCTGGCGACCCTTGTGGAGGATCCGATCTCCCAGGTCTTCGTGGCCCTGTACGACATCGCCCCGATGGACGAGGACTCCCTCGACCGCTGGGTGGGCGTGGGTCTCGGCGTCTACCGGCGGGCACGCGTGCGCGTCCACACGCTGGACGGCGAGGAACGGGCCTGGGCCTACGTCCTCGACGGCTACGAGGGCGGTCTCCCCTCCGCCCGCTACCTCGGCGAGATCGCGGACGCGGCGGAGTCGGCGGGGGCACCCCACGACTATGTGATGGAGCTGCGGAAGCGGCCGTGCTGAGCCGCGCCGCGGACCTCCTGGAAGCCTGACCCGAGTCGCCTCGAGGGCCGTCGGGAGCCGTTCCTCGTCGGAAACGACAAGACAACGATCGCATTGCCGTGACCACGGGCATCTACGCGCGTAGGCGAATAGCGGCTACGCTCGTCGGCGTGAACGCATCTCTTCTTCCGGACGACATCCAGGGCGACCCGTACGCCGCCGCCGACGCCGCCGCCTCGCGCCTGCGCGAACTCACGGGTGCCGAGTCCCACGACGTCGCCCTCGTGATGGGGTCCGGCTGGGCACCGGCCGTCGACGCCCTGGGAACCCCCGACGCCGAGTTCCAGGTCACCGAGCTGCCCGGATTCCCGCCGCCGGCGGTCGAGGGCCACGGCGGCAAGATCCGCTCGTACACCATCGGGGACAGCCGCGCGCTGGTCTTCCTGGGCCGCACCCACTACTACGAGGGCCGGGGCGTGGCCGCCGTGGCCCACGGCGTGCGCACCGCCGTCGCGGCCGGCTGCAAGACGATCGTGCTCACCAACGGCTGCGGCGGCCTGCGCGAGGGCATGCGCCCCGGCCAGCCGGTGCTGATCAGCGACCACCTCAACCTGACGGCCACCTCGCCGATCGTCGGCGCCAACTTCGTCGACCTCACCGACCTGTACTCCCCGCGCCTGCGCGCCCTGTGCAAGGAGGTCGACCCCACCCTCGAGGAAGGCGTCTACGCGCAGTTCCCCGGCCCGCACTACGAGACGCCGGCGGAGATCCGCATGGCCCGCACCATCGGCGCGGACCTGGTCGGCATGTCCACCGTCCTGGAGGCCATCGCCGCCCGCGAGGCCGGCGCGGAGGTCCTCGGCATCTCCCTGGTGACCAACCTCGCCGCGGGCATGACCGGCGAGCCCCTCAACCACGAGGAGGTCCTCCAGGCGGGCCGCGACAGCGCCACCCGCATGGGCTCCCTGCTGACCCAGGTCCTGGGCCGCCTGTAGCACCACGAAGAAGGCGACGGGCCCCACGGCGACGGGGGGAAAGCCGCCGAACGGCGGAAGGGGCCGTGGGGGTGGGTCGACAGCCCGCCGCATACTTCGTCTCTGCCCAGTTCAACCCTGGAAACATTGGGCAGTACGCCCGTGCGTGGCGGGCCGGACCCACCCCCACGGCCCCGACCCACAACGCACCCCGGGCGCCCCGGCACACCGCCGAAGGCCCAAAGGCACCACCGCCGAAGGCACAGGCACCACCGCCGGAGGCCCCGGCAGACACACACGAGAGGCTGACCCCAACGTGCACGACGACCTCATCGCACGGGCCAAGGCGTGGCTGGCCGAGGACCCCGACCCCGAGACCCGTGACGAACTCGCCCGGCTCCTCGAAGCCGTGAACGCCGAGAACGCCGAGAACGCGGTGAACGCGGTGAACGCGGTGAACGCCGAAGAGCTGACCGCGCGCTTCGCCGGCACCCTCCAGTTCGGCACCGCGGGCCTGCGCGGCGAACTCGGCGCGGGCCCCATGCGCATGAACCGCTCCGTCGTCATCCGCGCCGCCGCCGGCCTCGCCGCGTACCTGAAGAAGAACGGGACCGCCCACGGGGACGGGAACGCGGGCCTCGTCGTCATCGGCTACGACGCCCGCCACAAGTCCGCCGACTTCGCCCGCGACACCGCCGCCGTCATGACCGGCGCCGGCCTGCGCGCCGCGGTGCTGCCGCGCCCCCTCCCCACCCCCGTCCTCGCCTTCGCCATCCGGCACCTCGGCGCGGTCGCGGGCGTGGAGGTCACCGCCAGCCACAACCCGCCCCGCGACAACGGCTACAAGGTCTACCTGGGCGACGGCTCCCAGATCGTGCCGCCCGCCGACGCCGGGATCGCCGCCGAGATCGACGCGATCAAGAGCCTCCACGACGTCCCCCGTCCGGACTCCGGCTGGGAGACGCTCGACGACTCCGTCCTCGAGGCCTACCTCGCCCGCACGGACGCCGTCCTCGCCCCCGGTTCGCCCCGTACGGCCCGCACCGTCTACACGGCGATGCACGGCGTCGGCAAGGACACCCTCGTCGCCGCGTTCGCCCGGGCCGGCTTCCCCGCCCCCGAGCTGGTCCTCCAGCAGGCGGAGCCGGACCCGGACTTCCCGACCGTCGCCTTCCCCAACCCGGAGGAGCCCGGCGCGATGGACCTGGCGTTCGCCAGGGCCCGCGCGACCGACCCCGACCTGGTCGTCGCCAACGACCCGGACGCCGACCGCTGCGCGGTGGCCGTCAAGGACGGCGCCGACTGGCGCATGCTGCGCGGCGACGAGGTGGGCGCCCTGCTCGCCGCCCACCTGGTCTCCCGCGGCGCGACCGGCACCTTCGCGGAGTCGATCGTCTCCTCCTCCCTCCTCGGCCGCATCGCCGAGAAGGCGGGCCTGCCCTACGAGGAGACCCTCACCGGCTTCAAGTGGATCGCCCGCGTGGAGGGCCTGCGCTACGGCTACGAGGAGGCCCTCGGCTACTGCGTCGACCCCGACGGCGTACGCGACAAGGACGGCATCACCGCCGCCCTGCTGATCACCGAGCTGGCCTCGCGGCTCAAGCAGGAGGGCCGCACCCTCCTGGACCTGCTCGACGACCTCGCCGTCGAGCACGGCCTGCACGCCACCGACCAGCTCTCGGTCCGCGTCCAGGACCTCTCGCTGATCGCCGACGCGATGCGCCGCCTGCGCGAGCAGCCCCCGTCGGCGCTCGCGGGCCTGCCCGTCACCCGCGCCGAGGACCTCACCCGGGGCACGGACCGGCTGCCGCCCACGGACGGTCTGCGCTACACCCTCGACGGCGCCCGCGTGATCGTCCGCCCCAGCGGCACGGAGCCCAAGCTGAAGTGCTACCTGGAGGTCGTGGTCCCGGTCGGCACCCACGCCGACCTCCCGGCGGCCCGCGCGGAGGCCACCGAGCTGCTCGCGTCGATCAAGCGCGACCTGTCGGCGGCTGCGGGCATCTGACCCGTACGGAAACGGGTGTCCCTCACCGAGAGGGACACCCGTTCCGGCCCGAAAGCAGCCGGGAGACACCCGCCGCACAGACGTCCGGGCGGACACCGGACGACACACGCGTCACGGACCCTCGCGCCACGGACACACAGGCGGTCGACGCGCGCGCCGCCGACGCCCGCGCGTCAGCCCACCGCGATCAGAATCGCCAGCACCACCGCACCGGCCACCGCCGGGCCCACGATCTCGTACGCCCAGCGGACCGTCACCTCGCCCTGCGCCGTCTCGGCGTGCTCACGGGCCTCGTGCAGCTCGCGCAGGTCGTCCATGAACTGGTCGCCCGCCGCGCGGACGGGACCGTCGTCGGCCGCGCTCCCGGACCCGAAGGCGCCGCCCGCGCGTCCGCCGGCCCTGCCCGCCCCCGCCGCGCGCTCGCCCGCCGCCTCGGCCCGCGCCTGCCGCCGGGCGGCCCGCTTGCGCCCCCGCAGCGAGACGGGCACCGCCCAGAGCTGGTACTTGGTGCCGGACTGGTCGAACACCTCGTTCGAGAAGCCGGAGCGCAGCCCGGAGACCTGGCCCCAGGGCAGCACGATCACGCGGAAGGGGTTGCGGATGCGCAGCCGGTCGGTGCTGGCGTACACGGCGGGCCGCAGGGTGAAGGCGACCACCAGCGGCACGACGAGGATCATCCCGGCGAGCGCCAGCCACGGGGTGCGGCCCTCGCCGACCACCAGCGCGTCGATGCCCAGCCATCCGACGACGGCGAGGAGCAGGGCACCGCTCGCGATGCCTGCGGACGACCGGTTGACCCGGTCCTTGAACTCGGGGGCGGCAGGTCGCGGCGCGGGGGGCTCGTGCTCGGGCGTCGTCATGGTCCCGATTCTGCCCGACGGCCGGACGGGCTCTCATCCGCGGTGCCCGCGGACGGGCGGGCGCCGTGCGAACGTCGGCCGGGTCACAAGACAGCCCGGGGGGTGTACAGCCGCTACGCGCGTAGATATGCTCGCCTGGTGACCATGCCCACCACTGCACCCCCTCTCGCTGACGTCACCGCGTCCGACAGCACGCTGCGCCGCTTCCTGCACGGGCTGCCCGGTGTCGACGCGGTCGGCCTGGAGGCGCGCGCCGCCTCGCTCGGCACCCGTTCCATCAAGACCACCGCGAAGGCGTACGCCATCGACCTCGCCATCTCGATGGTCGACCTGACGACGCTGGAAGGCGCGGACACCCCGGGCAAGGTCCGGGCGCTCGGCGCCAAGGCGGTCCACCCCGACCCGACGGACCGTACGGCCCCCGCCACGGCCGCGGTCTGCGTCTACCCCGACATGGTGGCCGCCGCGAAGGAGGCCGTGGCCGGCTCGACCGTGAAGGTCGCCTCGGTCGCCACCGCCTTCCCGGCCGGCCGGGCGTCACTGGACGTGAAGCTGGCGGACGTGCGCGAGGCGGTCGCCGCGGGCGCCGACGAGATCGACATGGTCATCGACCGCGGAGCGTTCCTCGCCGGCAAGTACCTGAAGGTGTACGACGAGATCGTCGCCGTGAAGGAGGCCTGCGGGAGCTCCGCGCGCCTGAAGGTCATCTTCGAGACCGGCGAGCTGTCGACGTACGACAACATCCGCCGCGCGAGCTGGCTCGGCATGCTGGCGGGCGCCGACTTCATCAAGACCTCCACCGGCAAGGTCGCCGTCAACGCCACCCCGGCCAACACTCTGCTGATGCTTGAGGCCGTGCGTGACTTCCGGGCGCAGACCGGCGTGCAGGTCGGTGTGAAGCCGGCCGGCGGCATCCGCACCTCCAAGGACGCGATCAAGTTCCTGGTCCTGGTCAACGAGACCGCAGGCGGGGACTGGCTGGACAACCACTGGTTCCGCTTCGGCGCCTCCTCGCTCCTGAACGACCTGCTGATGCAGCGTCAGAAGCTGGCCACCGGCCGCTACTCCGGTCCCGACTACGTGACGGTGGACTGAGACCTCATGAACATGGAAAACCAGATTTCCCCCTTCGAATACGCACCGGCGCCCGAGTCCCGCTCGATCGTCGACATCGCGCCGTCCTACGGCCTGTTCATCGACGGCGAGTTCGCCGAGGCGGCCGACGGCAAGGTCTTCAAGACGGTCTCCCCCAGCACCGAGGAGGTGCTGTCCGAGGTCGCCCAGGCCGGCGAGGCGGACGTGGACCGCGCGGTGAAGGCGGCCCGCACAGCCTTCGTGAAGTGGTCGGCGCTGCCCGGCTCCGAGCGCGCCAAGTACCTGTTCCGCATCGCCCGCATCATCCAGGAGCGCAGCCGTGAGCTGGCGGTCCTGGAGACGCTGGACAACGGCAAGCCGATCAGGGAGACGCGGGACGCGGACCTGCCCCTGGTGGCCGCGTACTTCTTCTACTACGCCGGCTGGGCCGACAAGCTCGGCCACGCGGGCTTCGGGCCGTCCCCGAAGCCGCTGGGCGTGGCCGGCCAGGTCATCCCGTGGAACTTCCCGCTGCTGATGCTGGCGTGGAAGATCGCCCCGGCGCTGGCGACCGGCAACACGGTGGTCCTCAAGCCCGCCGAGACCACCCCGCTGTCCGCGCTGTTCTTCGCGGACATCTGCCGCCAGGCCGGCCTGCCGAAGGGTGTCGTCAACATCCTTCCCGGCTACGGCGACGCGGGCGCCGCGCTGGTGGCGCACCCGGACGTGAACAAGGTCGCCTTCACCGGCTCCACGGCCGTCGGCAAGGCGATCGCGCGCACGGTCGCGGGCACGGACAAGAAGCTCACCCTCGAACTGGGCGGCAAGGGCGCCAACATCGTCTTCGACGACGCGCCGATCGACCAGGCCGTCGAGGGCATCGTCAACGGCATCTTCTTCAACCAGGGCCAGGTCTGCTGCGCGGGCTCGCGGCTGCTGGTGCAGGAGTCGATCCACGACGAGCTGCTGGACTCCCTCAAGCGCAGGCTCTCCACCCTGCGCCTGGGCGATCCGCTCGACAAGAACACCGACATCGGCGCGATCAACTCCGCCGAGCAGCTGGCCCGGATCACCGCGCTCGCCGACAAGGGCGAGGCGGAGGGCGCCGAGCGCTGGTCGCCCGCCTGCGAACTTCCCGAGAGCGGCTACTGGTTCGCGCCGACGCTGTTCACCGGCGTCACCCAGGCGCACACCATCGCCCGTGACGAGATCTTCGGCCCGGTGCTCTCCGTCCTCACCTTCCGCACCCCGGACGAGGCCGTCGCCAAGGCCAACAACACCCCGTACGGGCTGTCCGCGGGCATCTGGACGGAGAAGGGCTCCCGGATCCTGGCGGTGGCGAGCAAGCTGCGCGCCGGTGTCGTCTGGTCCAACACGTTCAACAAGTTCGATCCGACCTCGCCGTTCGGCGGCTACAAGGAGTCGGGCTTCGGCCGCGAGGGCGGCCGGCACGGCCTGGAGGCGTACCTCGATGTCTGAGAACTCCGAGAAGTCAGTGAAGTCCGGGGCGACGACCGAACCGCGGCTTTCGGTCCTCAAGACCTACAAGCTGTACGTGGGCGGCAAGTTCCCGCGTTCCGAGAGCGGCCGGGTGTACGAGGTGAGCGACTCCAAGGGCAACTGGCTGGCGAACGTTCCGCAGTCGTCCCGCAAGGACGCCCGTGACGCGGTCGTGGCCGCGCGCAAGGCGTTCGGGGCGTGGTCCGGCGCGACCGCGTACAACCGGGGCCAGATCCTCTACCGCATCGCCGAGATGCTGGAGGGCCGCCGTGAGCAGTTCGTCCGCGAGGTCGCCGAGGCCGAAGGCCTGTCCAAGGCCAGGGCGGCCGCGCAGGTCGACGCGGCGATCGACCGCTGGGTCTGGTACGCGGGCTGGACCGACAAGATCGCCCAGGTGGTGGGCGGCGGCAACCCGGTGGCGGGCCCGTACTTCAACCTCTCCTCCCCCGAGCCGACCGGCGTGGTGACCGTCCTGGCCCCGCAGGAGTCGTCGTTCCTGGGCCTGGTCTCGGTGATCGCCCCGGTGATCGCGACCGGCAACACGGCGGTGGTGGTCGCGAGCGAGAAGTCCCCGCTCCCGGCGCTCTCCCTCGGCGAGGTGCTGGCCACCTCCGACCTGCCGGGCGGTGTCGTGAACGTCCTGTCCGGCCGTACGGCGGAGATCGCCGCGCCGCTCGCCGCGCACCAGGACGTCAACGCGATCGACCTCGCGGGCGCCGACGCGGAGCTGGCGAGGGAACTGGAGGTCGCGGCGGCGGACAACCTCAAGCGCGTCCTTCGTCCACAGCCTGTGGACAACTGGTCGGCGACACCGGGCACGGACCGCATGACGGCCTTCCTGGAGACCAAGACGGTCTGGCACCCGACGGGCTCCCTGGGCGCCTCCGGCTCGTCCTACTGAGCCGTCCGGGGTGCCGCACGCGCCCCGGACGGGCGAGAGCCGCGCCTCCCCTCCGTCCGGGGGAGGCGCGGCTCTCCGTGTGCGCGGAGTGCGCTCGGCTCAGCGCACCGACCCGAGCAACTGACCGACGACCGGCACGGCGCCCACCGACGGGGCCTGGGCCACCGGGCCGGTGACCATCTTCGAGCCGACCGGCTGGAAGTCGGCGACCTGGGTGCCGACCCCGTTGTCGAGCGGGTCGACGCCGGTGCCCGCGAGCGGGTTGGGCTTGAGGGCCGTGACGGTCCCGGTGGTGTGACCGACCGTGCCGGCCACCGCCTGCACACCCGACTGCGCGTCGGCCTGCCCGAGAGAGCCGAGCAGGCGCCCCTCGCCCCCGCCCGGGAGGATCTCCGCCGAGGCCGTCGTCGCGCCCACGCCCAGGGCGGCCCCGGCGGTAACGACGGCGACCAGGGCACGGCGGGCGGTGGGACGAGGTGAGGACGCGTGTCGAGCCATGACTGGTGCCGCCTTACGGATGCGGTGGGTAACGAGAACGGGGCACAGGGTAGTTGAGACGTAACCCACGTTCCAAAGCCGACCCGCGGGGTCGGCAGGCGCGCCACCATGCGTCAAACTGGTGTTCCGTGAGCCTTCATCCTCCGCCTCCCGCCCGTGTCGTACTGCTGTGCGGCCCTTCGGGCTCGGGCAAGTCCCTGGTCGCCGCCCGCGCCGGACTGCCCGTACTGCGCCTCGACGACTTCTACAAGGAGGCCGGCGACCCGACGCTGCCGCTGGTGGCGGGGAGTTCGGACATCGACTGGGACCACCCCGGCTCGTGGGACGCGGACGTCGCGGTCGCGGCGATCAGCCGGCTGTGCGCGACGGGCACCACGAGCGTGCCGGTGTACGACATCTCGCTGAGCGCCCGCACCGGCGAGGACACGCTGCACATCGGCCGCACCCCGCTGTTCATCGCGGAGGGCATCTTCGCCGCCGAGATCGTGGGGCGCTGCCGTGAACTCGGCGTCCTGGCCGACGCGCTGTGCCTGAACCGCGGACCGGTCACCACGTTCCGGCGGCGCTTCGTGCGGGATCTGAAGGAGGGTCGCAAGTCGGTGCCGTTCCTGATCCGCCGCGGCTGGCGGCTCATGCGCGCCGAACGGTCGATCGTGGCCCGTCAGATCATGCTGGGCGCGCACGCCTGCGACCGGGACGAGGCCCTCGGCCGGCTGGCCGCCGCGGCGGCGGGACGGCAGGCGCAGACACGGACGGCCGCCTGACCGGCGTACGGCTCAACCGGCCTACGGCAGAGGGGCGTACGCGTCTCGTACGCCCCTGGTGCGCCCCCTCGCGCGTCAACGCGCGTGCGCACATGCCCGGAAGCGGGACACGAAAGCGGGACTGGACAGACCCCCCGGTCCTCCAGCCCCGCTCCCTTGGTGCTCCCCCACTTTCCCCCGTGGGTTCCCCCGTGCTTTCCCCCGTTTCCCCACTTCCCCCGTGTTCCCGGTCCCCCGTGGCTCCCCCGAGCCCCGTGTTCCCCCCGGGATTCCCCCGCTTTCCCCTTCCCCCGTTCCCCCCGCCCTTCGGTCGTGTCAGGCGACCAGTTCGCCGAAGGACTCCTCACAGTCACGGCCGAAGCTGAGGACCTCGTCCTCGCGCAGCCGGCGCAGGGACCGCCAGATGCTGGACTTCACCGTGCCGACGCTGATGCCGAGGATGGCCGCGATCTCCGGGTCCGTACGGCCCTCGTAGTAACGCAGGACCAGCATGGTGCGCTGGAGCTCGGGCAGCCGGGCCAGCGCCTGCCACAGGACGGTGCGCAGCTCGGTGCCGCGCATGGCGTCCGTGTCGCCGGGCGTCTCCGGCAGTTCCTCGGTCGGGTACTCGTTGAGCTTGCGGCGCCGCCAGGCGCTGATGTGCAGATTGGTCATGGTGCGGCGGAGGTATCCGCCGACGGCCGCCTTGTCACTGATCCGGTCCCACGCCCGGTAGGTCGAGAACAGCGCGCTCTGCAGCAGGTCCTCGGCCTCGAAGCGGTCGCCGGTCAGGTGGTAGGCGGTTGCGTACAGGGAGGCGCGGCGCTCCTGGACGTAGGCGGTGAACGCCGCTTCGGCATCCACGGTCTCCGACAGCGTGCGGCGCTCCCCCGAGCCCTCCCCGTACGCGGTTCCCCCGTGTGCTTCCCCCGTGTTCGCGTCAACCACCGTCATGCGGGGCTGAAGCCCCTGTGGCGCATGCGCGGTGTGCTGACGCCCGGTGCCGCGAGCGCACCCCCGCCCGCTCACGGCACCGGACTTCTCCGGAGACCGGGCCACATCGTGCAGAC
Organism: Streptomyces sp. NPDC087787; assembly: GCF_044743035.1. Lineage (NCBI taxonomy): Bacteria > Bacillati > Actinomycetota > Actinomycetes > Kitasatosporales > Streptomycetaceae > Streptomyces > Streptomyces sp. NPDC087787. Next base: position 194,309 of record NZ_JBIUVQ010000011.1, on the reverse strand, counting down.
GCGTGACCACTGCGCTCTGGCTGGTGCTGTGCAGTGTGTTCATTTGCGCCCCCCGTCGTGGAGTCCCGGTGTTCCGTCCTGCTTCCTTGCCCCGTGCCGAAAAGCTTGCCGTGGTCACTTCATGACCATGTCCGCCGACTGTCACAGACCTGTCACAGGGGTCGGGAGCCCGTTACCGCGCGCAGGTCGCGGTACGGGTGCCGTGCGGGTGTCGAAACAGCGACCCCGCATGGGCCAGAATGAGGACCGTGCCTTCCCTGTTGCTGATCGAGGACGACGACGCCATCCGAACGGCCCTGGAGCTCTCACTGACGCGCCAGGGACACCGGGTGGCCACCGCTGCCAGCGGCGAGGACGGTCTGAAGCTGCTGCGCGAGCAGCGGCCGGACCTGATCGTGCTGGACGTGATGCTGCCCGGCATCGACGGGTTCGAGGTGTGCCGGCGCATCCGCCGCACGGACCAGCTGCCGATCATTCTGCTCACCGCGCGCAGCGACGACATCGACGTGGTGGTCGGGCTGGAGTCCGGCGCCGACGACTACGTGGTCAAGCCCGTGCAGGGGCGGGTGCTGGACGCCCGGATCCGGGCCGTGCTGCGGCGCGGCGAGCGGGAGGCGAACGACGCGGCGACCTTCGGCAGCCTCGTCATCGACCGCGCGGCGATGACCGTGACGAAGAACGGCGAGGACCTCCAGCTCACCCCGACCGAGCTGAGACTGCTGCTGGAGCTGAGCCGCCGGCCCGGGCAGGCGCTGTCCCGGCAGCAGTTGCTGCGGCTGGTGTGGGAGCACGACTACCTCGGTGACTCGCGGCTCGTGGACGCCTGCGTGCAGCGGCTGCGCGCCAAGGTGGAGGACGTGCCCTCGTCCCCGACGCTGATCCGTACCGTGCGCGGCGTCGGTTACCGCCTGGACGCGCCTCAGTGACCGATGAGCAGGGCGGGCTCGGCGACTGGGCCTCGGATCGCAACAGGGGGACGCTGTCCCGGCTCCGGTTCACCAGTCTGCGACTGCGGCTGGTCGTCGTCTTCGCGCTGGTGGCGCTGACCGCGGCGGTGTCGGCGTCCGGGATCGCGTACTGGCTGAACCGCGAGGCGGTGCTCACCCGCGCCCAGGACGCGGCGCTGCGCGACTTCCAGCAGGAGGTGCAGAACCGCGCGGGCGCGCTGCCGGTGCACACCACGCAGGACCAGCTCCAGCACACCGCGGGGCAGATGGCCGGCAGCAGCCAGCGGTTCAGCGTGCTGCTCGTCGGCCAGGACGCGACCGGCCGGACGCTGTACGGCAACTCCGGCGGGCTGAACGGCTTCTCGCTGCAGGACGTGCCCCTCTCGCTGCGCACCGCGGTGAACAGGCAGCAGCCGCTCTCCTCGGCCAACAAGGCGCCGTACCACCTGTACTGGCAGCGGATCGTCATGCACGGCACCCCTTATCTGGTGGCCGGCACGCGGGTGATCGGCGGCGGTCCGACCGGCTACATGCTCAAGTCGCTGGAGCCGGAGGCCAAGGACCTCAACTCGCTCGCCTGGTCCCTGGGCATCGCCACCGGCATGGCCCTCATCGGCGCCGCCCTGCTCGCCCAGGCCGCCGCCACGACGGTGCTGAAGCCGGTGCACCGGCTGGGAGTCGCCGCGCGCCGGCTCGGCGAGGGCAAGCTCGACACCCGGCTGCGGGTGTCCGGCACCGACGAACTCGCCGATCTCTCCCGGACGTTCAACAAGGCGGCCGAGGCGCTGGAGAAACGGGTCGCCGACATGGCGGCCCGCGACGAGTCCTCCCGCCGCTTCGTCGCGGACATGAGCCATGAGCTGCGTACGCCGCTGACCGCCATCACCGCCGTCACGGAGGTCCTCGAGGAGGAACTGGAATTCGAGGGCGGTGGCATCGACCCGATGATCGAGCCGGCCGTGCGGCTCGTCGTCAGCGAGACCCGGCGGCTGAACGACCTGGTCGAGAACCTGATGGAGGTCACCCGCTTCGACGCGGGCACGGCCCGGCTGGTCCTGGACGACGTCGACATCGCCGACCTGATCACCGCCTGCATCGACGCCCGCGCCTGGCTGGACGCCGTCGAACTGGACGCCGAGCGCGGCATCCACGCCCAGCTCGACCCGCGCCGTCTGGACGTCATCCTCGCCAACCTCATCGGCAACGCGCTCAAGCACGGCGGCTCGCCGGTGCGGGTGTCGGTGCGCGAGTCGGCCGCGGAGGCGGAGCGGCCCGCCGAGATCGTCATCGAGGTGCGCGACCACGGGCCGGGCATCCCCGAGGACGTGCTGCCGCACGTCTTCGACCGCTTCTACAAGGCGAGCGCGTCCCGGCCCCGCTCCGAGGGCAGCGGCCTCGGGCTGTCCATCGCCCTGAACAACGCGCACATCCACGGCGGTGGCATCACCGCGGCCAACTCGCCCGAGGGCGGTGCGGTGTTCACGCTGCGGCTGCCGCGGGACGCCTCCGCGCTCGCCGCGGAGCGTACCGAGCACGGGCAGGACGAGGACAACGGCTCGAACGGGGCCGCCCGATGAACGCGCGCCGACTCCTTCCGGCGGCGCTGACCGCCCTCGGCCTGCTGCTCGCCGGGTGCGGGATCCGGCCCACCGAGGTGCCCACGGACTTCGGCGGCGCGCCCTCCCGCGTGCCCTGCTCGCTGTCCCAGCCCGACCTGGCCACCCAGTCCTCGCGCGGCGTGCCCGTCCAGGTGTTCCTGCTGTGCGGCTCGTCGCTGGTGACCGTCGACCGTACGGTACGGGTGCCGGAGAGCACCGCGGACGCGCGGCGGCGGGTGATCGTGGCCCAGGGGCTGCTCGACCAGCTCGCCACGCCGCCGTCGCCCGGCGAGAAGGCGGCCGGGTACACCACGCACGTCCCGGGCGGACTGAGGGTCGAGGGACCCCGCCCCCGTGACCCCGCCGACACGCTCCGGCTGAGCAGCGCGCCGGCCGGCCTCGCCCCGTACGCCCTCGCCCAGATCGTGTGCACCCTGTCCGACTCGGCCGCCGCCGAGGGAGACGGCTCCGTCGTCCTCGGCGGCCCGGACGAGACGGCCCTGCGCCGCTACGAGTGCACCGCAGAACTCCGCTCCCGCCCGGGCACCGGCCTGCCCCCGTCGGCCCCGGTGGCGGACGGCTGACGGGAGAGGCGGCGCGCGGCGACAGCACCGGTACGGGGCACCACGCCCGGCACGGGAAAGGCACCGCGTGCGGCGCCCGGGGGCGGCGCCCGGTGCGGCGCACCAGGACGCCACCGCGCGTGACACGCGGGGGCGGGGCACGGGTGTGGCGCCACGTGTGGCGACGGGCGCGGCGACGGGTGTGGCGACGGGTGTGGCGCAGCACTCACCTGTCACTGGGGTGTCCGACCGGAACCGATCGTGCCGGGGGTTGCGTCTTGGGTGGCGTGCAGCGTCAAGGCTCCAACCGCGGCAGCGCCGCGATCCACGTCCGCGTGACCGGGGGTGTCCTCCTCGTCGCCCACCTCGCGCTCGTCGCCTGGCTCACGCTGCGTCCGCTGGACGTCCCCTGGGTGACGCCGCCCAATCTGCGTCCGCTCGCCACCGTCCGGGCCGACCTGGCGCTGGGCTGGCCCCAAGCGGCCCGGCGCATCGGCGAGGGACTGGCGCTGCTCGGGCCGCTGGGCGTACTGCTGCCGATGACACACGGCAGCCTCCATGTCTCCCCGGTCGGCTCGCTGATCCGCACGGTCGCCGCCGGTGCCCTGGTCTCGCTGGGCATCGCCCTGCTGCAGACCGGCGTGCCGGGCCGGGTGGTGGATGTCGACACGGTCCTGCTGAACACCGTGGGCGTGGCGCTCGCCCACCTCGCGGTCGTCCCCGCCGGCCGCTCCCGCCTCCGCCGCGGGGCAGAGCGCGGGGACCGGACCGCCCCCCGCCGGGAGGACCCGCCTCAGGGGCGCACCCCGACGATTCCCAGGGTCGGCCTCGCCCCGTGGAGCGACGCTCTGCCGCCTTCGTCTCCGTAGCGTGGAACCAGGGCCGGCCGACTGGGAGGCCCCGCACCGACAGACCACGAAGGAGACGTGATGACCGCCCTCGCCCGCCCGACCCACGGCCGCGTGATCGGCGGAGTGTGCGCTGCGCTGGCACGGCGCTTCGGCACCTCCGCGACGACGATGCGCGTGCTCTTCCTGCTGTCCTGCCTGCTGCCGGGCCCGCAGTTCCTGGTCTACATCGCGCTGTGGATCCTGCTGCCCTCCGAGGAGACGGCCGGCAGCGCGTGGTGAGCACCGCATCCGCGGACACGACGGCACGGCTGGGGCGCACCCTGGAACCAGGAGGTGCGCCTCAGCCGTGCCGGTGTGTCCGCGGTGAGGGGTCGGCAAGAGGCCCCGGGGCTCAGCCCAGCGGCAGCCCGTTCAGCGGCAGGCCGTGAGTGGGCAGGCCCTGCACCGGCAGGCCGCCGAGCAGACCGGCGACCGGCTTGGCCGGGCCGTTCTGGAGCAGGCCCTGGGCGGCCGGCTGCGCGGCCGCGAGACCCGACTGCATCGCGGGCTTGGCCTGGTCCAGCGCCTGGCCGGCCCCGGGCAGCGACTTGGTGACGTTCTCCGTCGGGAGCGCCTTGCCGACGGTGCCGAGTGCCTGGCCGGCGTCCGGAACGGCCGGCGCGGCGTTCGCGGCGCCCGCGCCGACGGCGGCGAAGGCGGCGAAGGCGGCCCCGAGGGCGACGACACCGAGGGACTTGGCGGCAGACTGCTTCATGAAAACGCGTCCTTGGGTGGAAGACAGGGAACTGAGCGGTCCACGACCGTAAACACGCCGAGCCGCCTTCCGCAAACATCGAAATACGGACGGAATATGCGCCCCGGCGGTGTTCCCGTATCCGCCGATCACTCTCCCAGGGAAGAGAAACCCCTGGTGGACGCGGTCTGCTGAAACAGCCATTCGGATTTCAGCGCCGCATAGCCGGGCTTGATCACGTCATTGATCATCGCCAGCCGTTCATCGAAAGGGATGAATGCTGATTTCATCCCATTGACAGAGAACCATTGCATGTCGTCGAGCGTGTATCCGAATGCCTCGACCAGCCGCTCGAACTCCCGGCTCATGCTGGTGTGGGACATGAGACGGTTGTCCGTGTTGACAGTGGTCCTGAAGTGGAGCCGGCGCAGCAGCCCGATCGGATGCTCCGCGTACGAGGACGCCGCCCCGGTCTGGAGGTTGGAACTGGGGCACAGCTCCAGCGGGATGCGCTTGTCGCGGACGTAGGAGGCCAGCCGCCCCAGTTCGACCGTGCCGTCCTCGTGGACCTGGATGTCGTCGATGATGCGCACGCCGTGGCCCAGGCGGTCCGCGCCGCACCACTGGAGCGCCTGCCAGATGGACGGCAGCCCGAAGGCCTCGCCGGCGTGGATCGTGAAGTGGTTGTTCTCCCGCTTCAGATACTCGAAGGCGTCCAGGTGCCGGGTGGGCGGGTAGCCGGCCTCGGCGCCCGCGATGTCGAAGCCCACCACGCCCGAGTCCCGGTAGCGGTTGGCGAGTTCGGCGATCTCCAGGGCGCGGGCCGCGTGCCGCATCGCGGTCAGCAGCACGCCGACCCGGATGCGGTGACCGTTCTCCAGGGCGGTCCGCTCGCCCTCGCGGAAGCCCTCGTTGACGGCCTCGACGACCTCCTCCAGGCTCAGCCCGCCCTCCAGGTGCTGCTCGGGGGCGTAGCGCACCTCGGCGTAGACGACGCCGTCCTCTGCCAGGTCCTCGGCGCACTCGCGGGCGACCCGGACGAGGGCGTCACGGGTCTGCATCACGCCGACGGTGTGCGAGAACGTCTCCAAGTACCTTTCCAGCGAGCCGGAGTCGGCGGCCTCACGGAACCACAGGCCGAGCTTGTCCGGGTCGGTCTCGGGAAGGTGCGCATAGCCCGACGCGCGGGCCAGGTCGACGACGGTTCCCGGGCGGAGCCCGCCGTCGAGGTGGTCGTGGAGCAGAACCTTGGGCGCCCGGCGGATCTGGTCCGAGCTCGGGGTGTTCCCCTGATGCGCAGTCTGGCTCGTCATTTCCGCACTGTAACTCCTACGCGCGTAGATCACGTGTGTACACAACCGTCGATATGTAACGGTGACCGCCCGGACGGGTGGCGTGCAGCGGTGTTTCTGACACTGTTCTGACATGGCACACCAAGCGACGCCGGTTCGCACGGCCCGGCTGGGGAGGACGCTCGGCACGGAGCCGGCGGCGGTGGGCGGAGCGGTGCTGCTGCTCCCGGACGCCCAGGAGGTGTCCATCCGCAGACCCTCGCCGGTGCTGGCGGCCGCCTCGCTGCGTGCGCTGGGGCGCCGGCTGGCCCGCGCCGGGCGCGAGGAGGACCTGGCCGTGCACGTGGTGCACTACCGCTACCGCGGCTGGAACGGCGCCGAGGCACACGCGGCCGCCGACGCCGCCTGGGCGGTCGAGGAGGTCGTGCGGCGCTACGGGGACGTGCCGGTCTGCCTGGCCGGTCCCGGCATGGGCGGCCGCGCCGCGCTGCACGCGGCCGGGCACGAGGCCGTCAACTCCGTGGTGGCCCTGGCTCCTTGGCTGCCCGAGGACGACATGGCGGCCTCCCCCGAACCGGTCAGGCAGCTCGCCGGGCGCCAGGTACTGATCGTGCACGGCACGAACGACGAACGGACCGACCCCGAGCTGTCGTTCCGGTTCGCGGAGCGGGCGAAGAAGGCGAACCGGGACGTATGCCGGTTCGAAGTGCACGCCGACGGGCACGGGTTGCGTCAGTACCGGGACGAAGTCCTCGCGCTCACCACCGACTTCGTCATGGGCTCGCTGTTCGGGCGGGTGTTCTCACGGCCGGTCGAGGACGCGCTGGCGGCGCCGCCGCCGCTGGGGTTGCGGATGCCGCTGGCGGCCGGGTTCGGGAGGACACTGCGGCGGTAGGGCCGCCGGCCGCCGGTGGGGAGCAACTCGCCGTCGGTGGCGAGCAGTCCGCCGTCCAGGTGGGCGGCAGCCCGCCCGCGGAGGGGAGGCGGCTCGCCCTCAGGCGGGCAGCAGTCTGCCGCGTTTGGCGAGGAGGAACTTCTTGAACGCCGCCACCGGCGGCGTGTCCGGGTGGCCCTCCAGCCATGCCACGCCGATCTCCCGCACCGCGCGCGGCGCCGTCACCGTCAGTTCGGCGACTCCGGGGCGGGGGAAGGCCGGCGGGGGCAGAAGGGCGACCCCGAGGCCCGCCGCGACCAGTCCTCGCAGGGTCTCGGCCTCCTCGCCCTCGAAGGCGACGCGCGGCTTGAAGCCGGCCTCCCGGCACAGGGCGTCGGTGATGCGGCGCAGGCCGTAGCCGGGCTCCAGGGTCACGAACGACTCCTCGGCGGCCTCGGCCAGGCGGATACGGCGGCGGGCGGCGAGCCGGTGCTCGGCGGGGACGACCAGACGCAGCTTCTGCTCGTCGAGGCGGCGGGCGACCAGATCGGGGGCGTCCGGCACGGGGGACGTCAGGCAGAGGTCGAGCTCGCCCGCCCGCAGTCCCTCCAGCATGGCCTCGCCGTAGTTCTGCACCAGGCTGAAGCGCACACGGGGGTGGTCGGCACGGAAGGCGTGGATGAGGCCGGGTACGGTCTCGGCGCCCATGGTGTGCAGGAATCCGAAGGCGACCTTGCCGGTGGCCGGGTCGGCGTCCGCGCGCACCTCCTCGGCGGCGCGCTCGATCTCGGCGAGGGCGCGTTGTACGGAGGTCAGGAAGGTGCGGCCCGCGGGGGTCAGGGAGACCGTGCGGCCCCGGCGGGCGAAGAGGTCGACGCCGAGGTCCTGTTCCAGCCGGACCATGGCCCGCGAGAGCGTGGACTGCGGGACCCGCATCTCCTGCGCGGCCCGCGTGACGTGCTCGGTGCGGGCCACGCCGGCGAAGTGCGCGAGGCGGGGCGCCAGCAACGCGACGATGTCTTCTGTGTCACCGGTCTGTGACAGACGCGGCTGCGACCTCGGCTGATGCACCATGGGAACGATTATGCCGAGTCCATGCATTGGACGGATGAGTACGGGCCTTCTTACGGTCGACGCATGACTCCCGCCGATACCGGGGCGCCCACGATCATGGGCGCCGTCGCCTCAGTCCCCGACTCCGACTCCCGTATGACACCGGGCGGCCCCGGCTACCGCCGGATGAGCCTCGCCCTCTTCCTCGCGGGTGTCGCCACCTTCGCGCTGCTGTACTCCACCCAGGCCCTGCTGCCGCTGATCTCCGGCGAGTTCCATGTGGCGGCGGGCGACGCGAGCTGGACGGTGGCCGCCGCGACGGGCGGCCTGGCGCTGTTCGTGCTTCCCGCGAGCGCCCTGTCGGAGCGTTTCGGACGGCGTACGGTCATGACGGCCTCGCTGGCGGTCGCGGTGGTCGTCGGGCTGCTGGTGCCGTTCGCCCCGTCGCTGGGCGCGCTGGTGGTGCTGCGGGCGCTGCAGGGCGCGGCCCTCGCGGGGCTGCCCGCCTCGGCGCAGGCGTATCTGGCGGAGGAGGTCCGGCCGCGGGCGCTGGTCACGGCGATCGGCCTGTTCGTGGCCGGCAACAGCGTGGGCGGCATGAGCGGCCGGGTCATCACCGGCTGGGTCGCCCAGGAGTGGGGCTGGCGGGTGGCCGTCGGGGTGATCGGACTGATCGCGGTGGGCTGCGCGGTGGCCTTCCGCCTGCTGCTTCCGGCGCCCCGGCACTTCAGGGCGGGCTCGCTGCGCCCGCGGGTGCTGGCGCGCTCGGTCCGCGACCACCTCGCCGATCCGCTGCTGCGCCGCCTGTACGCGATCGGCGCGCTGTTCATGACGGTGTTCGGCGGGGTCTACACGGCGATCGGCTACCGCCTGACCGAGGCGCCGTTCTCCCTGCCGCAGGGCATCGTCGGTTCGATCTTCCTGGTGTACCTGGTGGGCACGGTGTCCGCGTCGACGGCGGGGCGGCTGGTGGGCCGCCTGGGCCGCAGGGGCGCCCTGTACCTGGCGGGCGCCACGACGGCGGCGGGTCTGCTGGTGTCCCTCGTGGACTCGGTCGCGCTGGTGCTGCTGGGCCTGGTCCTGATCACCGCGGGCTTCTTCGCCGGACACGCGGTCGCCTCCTCGGCGGTCAGCCGGACGGCGACGCACGGCCGCGCGCAGGCCTCGGCGCTCTACCAGTCCGCCTACTACGTGGGCTCCAGCGTGGGCAGCACGGTGGGCGCCATGGCCTTCCACGCACAGGGCTGGCCGGGAACGGCCGGGGTCGGCGTGCTGGCCGTCCTCGGCGTCGTGACCATCACGGTGCTCGGGTCCCGGGCGGCCAGGGTCGCGACGCGGCGGGAGCCGGTGCCGGCGTAACGGCACATCGCACCGCGGACCGGAGTGCTCGGCCACGCCGGGAGCGGGGCGGCTGGGCCAGGTGGGCGCCGGGCCTCTCGGCCGCGCCGGGGCGGGAGCCGGGCGCCCGGCGCCGACGCAGCCGTCGGGGGGAGGCCGGCGGTCGGTGTCGGCGCCTTCGCCTGCTCCGGCGCCGTCACCATGGGCGAAGGTGACGTGGCGGGCTCCGCCGGGGTCGTGCGCCCCGTCGGAGCGTTGGTGTGCCCACCGTCCCGAGGGCCGTCCGGGACGCCGGTGTCCGGGCTGCGGGTTCATGGCCGCACAACCTCCGACCTGCGGGTTCTTTCGCTCCAGGGGCCGTTGTCAGTGGGCTGCGGTAGCTTCCGGAGTGCTGGGCGTGATGACGCGCGCAGGCACGAACGGGACGGCCACAGGGGCGGGTGGACGATGGGAAACGGCACGACGGCGACGACGGGTCTCGACGAGCGGCTGGAGGAGTACCGGGTCGAGCTGACCGGTTACTGCTACCGCATGCTCGGCTCGTCCTTCGAGGCGGAGGACGCGGTCCAGGACACGCTCGTGCGGGCCTGGCGGGGCTACGACAGGTTCGAGGGGCGCTCCAGCCTCCGCTCGTGGCTCTACCGCATCGCGACGAACGTCTGCCTGGACATGCTGGCGGCGGGCAACAAGCGCGCCCGGCCGATGGACCTGACCGAGTCCACGCCACTGGCCCGCGCCGCGCTGTCCCCGCGCCCGGACCACACCTGGCTGGAGCCGATGCCGGACGCCCGGGTGCTGCCTCCGGTGGAGGATCCGGCGGAGGCGGCCGTCACCAAGGACTCGGTGCGGCTCGCCTTCATGGCCGCGTTGCAGCAACTGCCGCCCAAGCAGCGGGCCGTGCTGATCCTGCGCGAGGTGCTGGCCTGGCGGGCGAGCGAGGTCGCCGAGTTGCTGGGCACGTCGGTCGCCTCGGTCAACAGCGCCCTGCAGCGGGCTCGCGCCACGCTCGCCGAGCGGGGCGACAAGGCCGCCGAGGCGGCCGTGTCGGACCCGCTGGACGAGGCCCAGCAACGGCTCCTGGAACGCTATGTGAAGGCGTTCGAGGGGTACGACATGGCGGAGTTGACCGCGCTGCTGCACGAGGACGCGGTGATGACGATGCCGCCGTTCGACCTGTGGCTGACGGGCCCCTCGGACATCACGGGCTTCATGACGACGCTGGGCGCGGCCTGTGCGGGCTCCCGGCTGCTGCCGGTGCGGGCCAACGGGATGCCGGGCTTCGCCCAGTACAAGCCGGACCCGGAGAAGGGCGGCTTCACCCCGTGGGCGGTGCAGGTCCTGGAGACGTCAGAGGGCCGGATCACCGGGTTCCACTGCTTCCTCGACACCCAGCGGTGGTTCCCGCTGTTCGGGCTGCCGCTCCATCTCGAAGGAGAGGCCGGCCAGACCGAGGAGGGCGTCTAGCGCCGGATCGGGGTCGCGCAGCCGGATGCGGCCTCCGGCCCGCCGGGCGGTGAGCTGGAGCCGCGCCAGCAGGTCGACCACGCCGAGCCCCGGCGGTCCGAGCCCCCCGACGTCACACACCACGACTTCGGCCCGGGTGCCCTCCAGCAGGGCCCGCACGTCCGCGCACAGCCCCGCCGCCTCCTCCCGGGTGACGGGGCCGGCGAGCACGAGCACGGCAGGTGTCCTGGCATCCACGGTCTGTAGACCGTGCGGCCCGGCACAACTCATCGCGGACCGTGGCCAAAGGCCCGCCGGAGATCACATTGACCCGCTCGCCGCCCTCGCCCGAGGGTGGCCGTATGCCCCACGGATCAGCACCGCCCTGGATACCCGACGGCCTCCTGCCCGTGGAGGAGGCCGTGTGCAGGGGGTGCTGAGCGGGTTCGCGGTCATCGCGGTCGTGATCGGCGTCGGCTACGTCATCGGGCGCCGCGGCTCCCTCGGCGACCAGGGTCGTGAGGTGCTGACCAGGCTGGCCTTCCACGTGGCGTCCCCCGCCCTGCTGTTCACGACGCTCGCGCGGGCCGACCTGTCGGTGATCTTCTCCAGCCGGCTGCTGGTGACGGCGCTGAGCACGGCCGCGACGGCGTGCGTCTTCGTGGCCTTCGGCGCGGTCCGCCGCTGGGGCGTGGGCCGCACCACGATCGGCGCCCTGTGCTCCAGCTATGTCAACTCCGGCAACCTCGGCATCCCGATCGCCGTGTACGTCCTGGGCGACGCCTCCCTGGTGGCCCCGGTGCTGCTGTTCCAGCAGATCATGGTCACGCCCATCGCCCTGACGGTGCTGGATCTCTCCGGCACGGGCGAGAAGGGCTCCCGGTGGCGGCGCCTGCTCACCCCGCTGCGCAACCCGATCGCGGTGGGCTCCCTGAGCGGGGTCCTGGTGTCCGCGACCGGCCTGCGGATGCCCGGCGTGATCATGGACCCGATCACCCTGATCGGCAACATGTCGGTCCCGGCCGTCCTGCTGGCCTACGGCATCTCCCTGCGCGGCAGCGCGGCCCCCGGCCGCGGCCGCGACCGCCACCTGGTGCTGCTCGCCGTCGCCCTGAAGTCGGTGGGCCAGCCACTGGCGGCCTGGGCCCTGGCCGCGGGCGTCTTCGGTCTGAGCGGAGCGCCGCTGCTGGCAGTGGTGGTGACCTCGGCCCTGCCCGCCGCACAGAACCTGTTCACCTACGCGAGCCGCTACCGCGTCGGCGAGTCCCTGGCCCGCGAGTCCATCCTGCTGTCGACGATCCTGTCGGTGCCGGTGCTGGTGGTGGTCGCGGCGCTGCTGGGGTGACGTCCGTAGACGCAGGGGAACTGCCGGTGTCGAGAACCAGTTTGAACGGCTCGGGCAGCTTCAGCTCATCGCCGTACTCGACTGACGCAAGTACCCGATACGTGCCCCCTGCGGCTCACCGTAGAGCGTCGCCGTGGGACGGGGGTCGTCCCAGCCCTGCTCGGGGTCATGGCTGACGGTGAGTGCGCTCATGGCCGTCTCCTATCGGTGCGTCACCGATCCCAGCATGCCGAACGGGACCGGCGGAGGTCCGCCGGTCCCGTTCACCCGAATGAGGAAAGTGCAGGTCAGGCGATTCGTTCCAGCACCACCGGCGAGGCGGTGAAGTCCATGCCGGGGGCCGCGATGTCGTACGAGCCCTCGACCGACTGGAGCGCGTACTCGAAGCGCTCGGGGGTGTCGGTGTGGAGGGTCAGGAGGGGCTGGCCCTCGGTCACCAGGTCGCCGGGCTTGGCGTGCAGCTCGACGCCCGCGCCCGCCTGGACCGGGTCCTCCTTGCGGGCACGGCCGGCACCCAGGCGCCAGGCGGCGACACCGATGTCGTAGGCGTCGAGGCGGGTCAGGACGCCGGAGGACGGGGCCGTGATCACGTGCTGTTCCCGGGAGGTGGGCAGAGGGGCGTCGGGGTCGCCGCCCTGGGCCGCGATCATGCGGCGCCAGACGTCCATGGCGGAGCCGTCGGCCAGGGCCTTCGCCGGGTCCGCGTCCTTCAGGCCGGCCGCGTCCAGCATCTCGCGCGCCAGGGCCAGCGTCAGCTCGACCACGTCCGCCGGGCCGCCGCCGGCCAGGACCTCGACCGACTCGCGGACCTCCAGCGCGTTGCCCGCCGTCAGGCCGAGCGGGGTCGACATGTCGGTCAGGAGCGCGACGGTCCGCACGCCGTGGTCGGTGCCCAGGCCGACCATCGTGGAGGCCAGCTCACGGGCGTCGTCGAGGGTCTTCATGAAGGCGCCGTTGCCCACCTTCACGTCGAGGACCAGCGAGCCCGTGCCCTCGGCGATCTTCTTGGACATGATGGAGGAGGCGATCAGCGGGATCGCCTCGACCGTGCCGGTCACATCGCGCAGGGCGTACAGCTTCTTGTCCGCGGGGGCCAGGCCGTCGCCCGCCGCGCAGATCACCGCGCCGACGCCGTCCAGCACGGACAGCATCTCCTCGTTGGACAGCAGCGCACGCCAGCCGGGGATCGACTCCAGCTTGTCCAGCGTGCCGCCGGTGTGGCCGAGGCCGCGGCCCGAGAGCTGCGGGACGGCCGCGCCGCAGGCCGCGACCAGCGGGGCCAGCGGCAGCGTGATCTTGTCACCGACACCGCCCGTGGAGTGCTTGTCGGCGGTGGGGCGGGACAGGGAGGAGAAGTCCATGCGCTCGCCGGAGGCGATCATCGCCGCGGTCCAGCGGGCGATCTCCCCCCGGTTCATGCCGTTGAGGAGGATGGCCATCGCGAGCGCGGACATCTGCTCGTCGGCGACCTCCCCGCGGGTGTACGCGTCGATCACCCAGTCGATCTGCTCGCCGCTGAGTTCGCCGCGGTCCCGCTTGGTGCGGATGACGGAGATGGCGTCCATGGCCATGAGGTTCGGTTCCTTCCGGGGTGCGAAGGGGACGGGCGGCTTCCCCGGCCCCAAGGGGTTCGGGAAAGCCGCCCGGGTCCTACTTGGTGAGGTGGTCCGGCCCGAAGGCCTGCGGCAGCATCTCGGACAGCGGCAGGATTCCCGCCGGGGTCTCCAGGATCAGCTCCGGCCCGCCGAACTCGTACAGCAGCTGGCGGCAGCGCCCGCACGGGACGAGGATCTCGCCCTTGCCGTCCACGCACGTGAAGTGTGTCAGCCGACCGCCCCCGGTGTTCGCGAGCTGCGAGACCAGACCGCACTCGGCGCACAGACCGAGCCCGTAGGAGGCGTTCTCGACGTTGCAGCCGGTGACGATCCGGCCGTCGTCGGCCAGGGCGGCGGCGCCGACCGGGTAGTTCGAGTAGGGGACGTACGCGCGGGTCATCGCCGCGCGCGCCTGATGGCGCAGCGCCGCCCAGTCGACCGTCGTGTCCGCGCTCACTTGCCCTGTCCCTTCCGGTACGGCTGACCGTCCGCCTTCGGCATCCGCAGGTGCTGTGCCGAGAGCGACAGCACCAGCAGGGTGACGATGTACGGCGTGGCCGTCACGACCTGCTTGGGCACCTCGTGGGTGCCGAGGTACCAGGCGAACATCCCCGCCGAGACCACGGCGGTGATGACGGCGGGCACCAGCCTCTTCTTCCAGAACAGGTATGCCGCGCCGAACACCAGCAGGATCGCAAGCAGCAGGATCAGCGCGTGCACGTTGGTCGTGCCGCCGCGCAGGTTCAGGCTGTCGGTGTAGCCGAACAGGCCGGCGCCGAGGGCGAGGCCGCCCGGCATCCAGTTGCCGAAGATCATCGCGGCGAGACCGATGTAACCGCGGCCGGCGGTCTGGCCGTCGAGGTAGACGTTCGACGCCACGATGGACAGGAACGCGCCGCCCAGGCCGGCGAAGCCGCCGGAGATGATCACGGCGATGTACTTGTACTTGTAGACGTTGACGCCGAGCGACTCGGCGGCCACCGGGTTCTCGCCGCAGGAGCGCAGGCGCAGCCCGAAGGCGGTGCGCCACAGCACCCACCAGGACAGCGGCACCAGGGCGACCGCGACGACGGTCAGCGGCGACAGGCCGGTGATCAGACCGCCGAGCAGGCCGGCGACGTCGGAGACCAGGAACCAGTGCTTGCCGTTGAGGGTCTCCAGCCAGCCGGACAGGCCGGGTACGTCGAAGGTGCCGAGCGACTCGATCGGCGGGGACTGCTTCGAGGAGCCCTGGGGGGCGTGCTCGAAGGTGAACTTCGACAGGTAGCGGGTGGTGCCGAGGGCCAGGATGTTGATCGCCACACCGGAGACGATGTGGTTGACGTTGAAGGTCACCGTGGCGATGGCGTGCAGGACGGCACCGAGCGCGCCGCCGATGATGCCGAAGACGACACCGGCCCACGGGCCCCACTGGTAGCCGGCCCAGGCACCGAACCAGGTGCCGAGGATCATCATGCCCTCGAGGCCGATGTTGACGACGCCGGACCGCTCGGCCCACAGACCGCCGAGGCCGGCGAGGCCGATCGGGACGGCAAGGCGCAGCGCGGTGGACATCTGGCCGGTCGAGGTGATGCCGTGCGCGCCGGTGACGATGCGGACGACCGAGGTCAGGACCAGCACACCCGCGATGATCAGCAGGAGTACCGGGAGGGAGACACGGCGGCTGCCCTTGCCGGGCTGTTTGGCCTGCGGCTTGGCGATGGTCGCGGTGGACATCAGGCCGCCACCTCCTTCTTCTGGACGTTGTTCTGGGCGGCGGCCGCGGCGAGCTCGGCGCCGACCTGCTTCTGCTGGCGGCGCAGGCCCCACTGGCGAACGGCCTCGTAGGAGATGACGACCGCGAAGACGATCAGGCCCTGCATGATGGTGGCGATCTCCTTCTCGTACGCCACGGGGGTGGCGTAGTCGAGGGCGGGAGAGGCCTTGTCGAGGAAGGCGATCAGGAGGGCGGCGAAGGCGATGCCGACCGGGTTGTTGCGGCCGAGCAGGGCGATGGTGATGCCGGTGAAGCCGAGGCCGGTCGGGAAGCTCAGGCTGTAGGTGTGGGCGTCGCCGAGCAGCAGCGGCAGGCCCGACAGGCCCGCGACCGCGCCGGAGATCAGCATGGCGGTGAGCACCATCTTCTTGGCGTCCACGCCGGAGGCGGCGGCGGCGCTCTCCGACTCGCCGGTGGCGCGCAGGTCGAAGCCGAAGCGGGTGCGGTTGAGGACGATCCAGTAGACGACGCCCATGGCGACGGCGAGGAAGACCAGGCCGTAGATCTGGCCGACGTCCGAGCCGAGGTCGATGCCGGAGACCCAGCCGGACTCCTTCATGGTGCCGGTCGTCATGTTGTTGCCGACCTGCACACCCCAGACGTCGCTCAGGGTGAGGTAGCCGATGAGGCTGGTGGCGATGGCGTTGAGCATGATCGTGGCGACGACCTCGCTCACGCCCCGGGTGACCTTCAGCAGACCCGCGACACCGGCCCAGAGGGCGCCGGTGAGCATGCCGACGAGCAGCAGCGTCGGTATCTGCAGGAAGGACGGCAGCGCCAGGTGGGCGCCGACGACGGCGGTCATCATCGCGGCGAGCCGGTACTGGCCGTCGACGCCGATGTTGAACAGGTTCATGCGGAAGCCGACGGCCACCGCGAGCGCCGCCAGGTAGTACATCGACGCCTGGTTGATGATCAGCACCTGGACGTCGGAGTACGACGCCTGCTCGAGCATCAGCGTGTACGGCTCGATCGGGCTCTTGCCCGAGGCGATCAGCACGACCGAGGTCAGCAGGATCGCCGCGACGAGCGCGATGACCGGGCCGGCCACCGCGAGGAGCACGCGCTCCTTGTCGAACTTCTTCATCGGGCCTCGTCCTCCGGACCGGCGTCTTCCGCGGTGGTTTCGGTGTCTTCCAGATGGCCGGACGCGGCACCCGTCATGGCCGAGCCCAGCTGCTCGGGGGTGATGGTGGCGGGGTCGGCGTCGGCGACCAGGCGGCCGTTGTAGATCACCCGCAGGGTGTCGGACAGACCGATCAGCTCGTCCAGGTCGGCGGAGATCAGCAGCACCGCCAGGCCCTCGCGGCGGGCCTCACGGATGTGGTCCCAGATCGCGGCCTGCGCGCCGACGTCCACACCGCGGGTGGGGTGGGCGGCGATCAGGAACTTGGGGCTGTGGCTCATCTCACGGCCGACGATCAGCTTCTGCTGGTTGCCGCCGGACAGGGAGGCGGCGGTGACGTCGATGCCGGGGGTGCGGACGTCGTACTCCTCGACGATCCGGCGGGTGTCCTCCTGGGCGCCCCTGGGGTCGAGCCAGAAGCCCTTGGCGTTGGGGCGCTCGGTGACGTGGCCGAGGATGCGGTTCTCCCACAGCGGGGCCTCCAGCAGGAGCCCGTGCCGGTGGCGGTCCTCGGGGATGTAGCCGACGCCGGACTCGCGGCGCCTGCGGGTGGGCCAGGAGGTGACGTCGTCGTCGCCGAGGCTGATCGTGCCGGAGTCCGCGGACTTCAGGCCGATGAGCGCCTCGATCAGCTCGGTCTGGCCGTTGCCCTCGACGCCCGCGAGGCCGAGGACCTCGCCGGCGCGGATGGTGAAGCTGATGTCGTCGAGGACGGCCCGGCCGCCCTCGGCCTCCAGGCGCAGCTTGTCGACGGTGAGGACCGCGCGGTCGGTGACCGTGGACTCGGCGGTCTCCGGGGTGGGCAGTTCGCTGCCGACCATCATCTCGGCGAGCTGGCGCGAGGTGGTCTCGGCGGGGACGGCCGTGCCCACGGTGGTGCCGCGGCGGATGACGGTGATGTCGTCCGCGACCGACAGGACCTCGCCCAGCTTGTGGGAGATGAAGATGACCGACAGGCCCTCGGCCTTGAGCTCGCGCAGGTTGTCGAAGAGCGCGTCGACCTCCTGCGGGACGAGCACGGCGGTCGGCTCGTCGAGGATGAGGGTGCGGGCGCCGCGGTAGAGGACCTTGAGGATCTCCACGCGCTGGCGGTCGGCGACGCCGAGGTTCTCGACCAGGGCGTCGGGGCGGACGCCGAGGCCGTAGCGGTCGGAGATCTCCTTGATCTTCCTGCGGGCGCCGCCGCCGATGCCGTACAGCTTCTCGCTGCCGAGGGCGACGTTCTCCAGCACGGTCATGTTGTCGGCCAGCATGAAGTGCTGGTGGACCATGCCGATGCCGCGGGCGATGGCGTCGGCGGGGCTGCCGAAGCTCACCTGCTCGCCGTCGATCGCGATGGTGCCCTCGTCCGGCTTCTGCATGCCGTAGAGGATCTTCATCAGGGTGGACTTGCCGGCGCCGTTCTCACCGACGAGGGCGTGCACGGTTCCCTTGCGGACGGTCAGGTGGATGTCGTGGTTGGCCACGACCCCGGGGAACCGTTTGGTGATGCCCGCGAGCTCTACCGCGATGGTCGGCTGGGCGGTGAGCGGAGGGCTGCTGGACGCGTCGATGGCGACTCTCCTTGGGGAAAGGGGCCGCTCTACGCGCGTAGCGCCCCTGCTTTAAATAGTGCCCGGACCTGATCGACCTTGACTTGTCCTCGATCCGTTCCGAGCATTCTGCCGCGTGAACGGGGTGTGAGTCGCTGTGCGCTTCCACACCCCGTTCCGCCGCCGTGACGCTGCCGCCGCAGCGTCGTTCAGGCCATCCCTACGAAGGGCCCGCGGTCGTTCGGTCAGGAGTCCTTGACCGTGATCGAGCCGCTCTTGATGGCCTCCTCGGCCTTCTTGATCGCCTTCTGGAGGTCGGCGTTCTTCTTGAAGACGGGGTTGGAGTCGGAGAGGCTCACACCGCCGGTGGCCAGGCTGGCGCGCACCTCACCGGTCTCGGGCTTGCCGTCCTTGACGGACTTGGCCAGGTTGTAGACCGCGCCGGAGACGTCCTTCATGGCCGAGGTGAGGATCGAGTCCTTGTACTTGGCCAGCGCGCCCTGCTTGTACTGGTCGGAGTCGACGCCGATGGCCCAGATCTTGTGCTCGGAGGCGGCCTTGATCACACCCTGGCCGGACAGGCCCGCGGCGGCGTAGACGACGTCGGCACCGGCGTCGATCTGGCCGTTGGCGGCGTTCTCGCCCTTGTCGGGGCTGGAGAAACCGCCCTCCTCGGCGGTCTGGGTCAGGTACTGCGACTTGACCGTGACGCCCTTCTTGGTGTCCGCGACGCCCTGCTTGAAGCCCGCCTCGAACTTGTGGATGAGCGGAACGTCCACGCCGCCGATGAAGCCGACGGTGTTCGTCTTGGTCGTCTTGGCGGCGGCGACACCGGCCAGGTAGGAGGCCTGCTCCTCGTGGAAGACCAGGTCGGTGACGTTGCTCGCCGAGATCTGGTTGTCGTCGACGATGCCGAAGGTGGTCTTCGGGAACTTGGCGGCGGCGGCCTTGACGGCCGGCGCGTAGGCGAAGCCGACGCCGATCACCGGGTTGTAGCCCTGCTTGGCGAGGGTCTCCAGGCGCTGTACCTTGTCCGCGTCCGACTCACCGTCCTGCGGCTCGACGGCCGTGCTCTTGTAACCGAACTCCTGGTCGGCCTTGTCCATGCCGGCCGTGGCGGCGTCGTTGAAGGACTGGTCGCCCTTGCCGCCGACGTCGTAGGCGAGGGCAAGACCGAGGTTCTTGTCGCCGCCACCGGCCGACGAGCTGGACGAGCTGCTGCCACATGCGGAAACAGTGACGGCGAGAGCTGCGGTTGCGACACTCGCGACCGCTATACGGGACACCCGGCGCATGGAACGAGACTCCTTCGTGCAAGCGCCCATACCAGGCGCTGGTTCCGCCGCAGCGTAACGCGCGTAGACATGGCGGAAAACCCCTCCTTGCCAGAGTGTTATCCGACCGTTTTGATCCTTCGGTTCCAATCTGGCCCGACGCGGGCACACGCCGGGGACGCCCACCGGCCCCCGTCCTGGCGGGCCGTGGCCGCCCCGTCACGGCGGGCATGCTCGCCGCACGCCGACACCGGGACGCTGGAAGGCCCCGGACCGTACCGGTCCGGGGCCTTCCAGCCAGTTCTTGCGGCCCGACGGCGCGGTCACTCGGTCTTGATGGTGACCTTCCCGTCGATGATGTCCTGCCTGGCCTTGTCGACGGCGGCGACGACGTCCTTCATGGCCTTGTACTTCGGGTTGGAGTCGGCGAAGCCCACGCCGCCCGACTTCAGGTCGCCGCGCACCTCGCCGGACAGCGGCTTGCCGTCGACGACGGACTTGGTCAGCTCGTAGACCGCGCCGCCGACGTTCTTCAGGGCCGAGCCGAGGATCCACTCCTTGTACTTGGCCAGGGAGCTCTGCTGGTACTGGTCGGAGTCGACGCCGATCGCCCACACCTTGTGCGCGGCGGCGGCCTTGATGACGCCGCCACCGGACAGGCCGGCCGCGTGGTAGATGACGTCGGCGCCGGCGTCGATCTGGCCGTTGGTGGCGCTCTCACCCTTGTCGGGGCTGGAGAAACCGCCCTCCTGCGGGGTCTGCGTCAGGTACTGCTTCTCGATCTTGATCTTCGGGTTGACCGACTGGGCACCCTGGACGTAACCCGCCTCGAACTTGTGGATGAGCGGGATGTCCACACCGCCGATGAACCCGATGTGGTTCTTCTTGGTGGCCTTGGCGGCGGCGACACCGGCGAGGTAGGAGGCCTGCTCCTCGTGGAAGACCATGTCGGCGACGTTGTCGGCCTTCACGGTCTCGTCGTCGATGATGCCGAAGGTCGTCTTCGGGAACTTGGCGGAGACCGCCTTGACCGCCGGGCCGTACACGAAGCCGACCCCGATGATCGGGTTGTAACCGGCCTTGGCGAGCTGTTCGAGGCGCTGGATCTTGTCGGCGTCGGACTCGCTGTCGTTCGGGTCGACGTCCCGGCCGCCGATCTTGAACTCGCTCTCGGCCTTCTGGAAACCGGAGAAAGCGGCGTCGTTGAAGGACTGGTCGCCCTTGCCGCCGATGTCGTACGCCAGGCCTATGCCCTTGCCGGAGTACGCGCCGGACGCGTCGGAGCCGCCGCCGCCGGACGAGTCGTTGCTGGACTTGCCGCACCCGGCGGCCGCGAGAGCGATGACCGCTACGGTCACCGCGGCTCGGGAGAACCTGGTCCTCGATGAGTTCAGACGCACAGCAAGCACCCCTTCTTGCCCACGGCACCGTCGCCGGCCCGCTTTCCCCATGAGCCGCCGCTGGTGGCGATTCCGGCGCACAGTAACGCGCGTAGAGACGGAGGGAAACGGGGTTGATCCCGGCCGTTACCGAACCGTGCCGACAGGGGGTGATTCGTGGGTCCCGGGACGGGGACGGGTGACACGGCCGGAGGAAGGGGCACCTCCCGGGCGCCCCTTCGCCGGCCGGATCAGTGCGTCGGGTGCAGCAGGGCGGCGGCGGTGAACAGCTCCACGCCCACCCTGATGGCGGACTCGTCGGCGTCGAAGTCGCCCTGGTGCAGGTCGCGCACGGTCCGCTCGCCCGGGGTGCGGACCCCGAGCCGGGCCATCGCGCCGGGCACGTTCTCCAGGTACCAGGAGAAGTCCTCGCCGCCGAGACTCTGCTCGGTGTCCTCCACGGCGGCGGCACCGCGCCGGGCGGTCATCGCCTCGCGCAGCAGTTCGGTCACCACCGGTTCGTTGACGACCGGCGGCACCCCGCGCACGTAGTTGATCTCGGACTTGGCCTTGTGCAGGTTGGCGACCTCGTCGATGGCGGCGACCACGATGTCGGGCGCCTGCCGCCAGGCGTGGATGTCCAGGCAGCGGACCGTCCCGGCGAGTTCGGCGTGCTGCGGGACCACGTTCGGGGCGTGCCCGGACTCGATCCGCCCCCAGGTCACGGCGAGCCCGGCGCGGGTGTCGACCCGTCGTCCGACGAGCGCGGGCACGTCGGTGACCACCCGGGCGGCGGCGGTGACGAGGTCCGTCGTCAGGTGCGGTCGCGCGGTGTGCCCGCCGGGGCCGTCCAGCATGACCTCCAGCCGGTCGCAGGCGGAGGTGATGGGTCCCTGGCGCAGTCCGATCCGGCCGGCGTCGACCCGGGGGTCGCAGTGCACGGCGACGATCCGGCTCACTCCGTCCAGCGCGCCGCTCTTGATGACCTCGGCGGCGCCGCCGGGCAGCACCTCCTCCGCGGGCTGGAAGATCAGCCGCACGGGCCGCGGCAGCAGCCCCCGCCGGTGCAGGTCCGCGAGGACCAGTCCGGCGCCGAGGACGACGGAGGTGTGCACGTCGTGCCCGCAGGCGTGGGCGCGGTCGGGCACGGTGGAGCGGTACGGGCTCTCGCTCTTGGTGTCGGGGATGGGCAGGGCGTCGATGTCGGCGCGCAGGGCGAGCACACCCGGCCCGCCGCCACCGGGATCGCCCCCGATGTCGCAGACGAGCCCGGTCCCGGCCGGCAGGACCCGCGGCGCGAGCCCGGCTTCCTCCAGCCGCTCCTTGATCGCGGCGGTGGTACGGAACTCCTGGTTGCCGAGCTCGGGGTGCATGTGCAGGTCGCGCCGGAACGCGACGAGCTCGGCGTACAGCGCCTCCGGCAGGGTGCCGGGAAGGGCGGCTTCCGCCGTGGCATCAGCGGGGAGATCGGCCTCGGACTCTGGGGACATCAGTTGCTTCACCCTCTGAAGGGTAGGACGCCGGGGTGGTCAACTGACCCTCGATCAACAAAAGTTCAACCCGTTAGAGGAAGGAGAAGTGACCGCCCGGCGCATACGTATCGACTGGGATGGGTAAACTCGCCCGCCTTCGCCGGCCGAGCGGATCACGGAGCTCCGGGGGGAATGGCTCGCGTCACGCCCCTGGCACCCCGCCCCATTTGTTCTTTTCTCCACGCATACCACGTCCCACGGTAACCACGCCCGCAATGTTCACCTGGCGGACGGCCGTCCGAGGGGCTCCCGTCCCCTCCGGGCCCCTCGAAGCCGCCCCGGAAAGCCCCGGAGGGGCGTTCAGCCGGCCTGGGCCGTACGGGCGAGGCGGTGCACGTCGCGGGCGGTGCCGGTGACGCCGGAGAGGAAGCCCTGGGCCCGCGGGGAGGCGTGCGCCGTCAGCCAGCTCGGGTCGATGTCGCAGACCGTGACGCGTACCTCCGTGCCGGCCAGGGCGAGCGGCAGGGTGTGGACGACGGTGGAGGGAAAGCTGAGGATCGTACGGCCGATCGGGCCCCGGCGGGCGATCAGCTCCAGCGGGAGTTCGGGGCGGACGATCTGCAGGCCCGTCTCCACGGCCAGCCGGTGCAGCTTCTCGGTGCTCTCGCGCCGGTGGGCGAAGTAGCGGATCGCCCCGTGCGCCTTGGCCAGGGCCCGTACGGCGTCCACGTACCGGTCGGCGTCGACGACGCCCGTCTCCACCAGTGACGTGCCGACCAGGTCGGCGCCCGCGATGACGGCGGGCGGGCCGAAGCGGGCGCGGGTCCAGGCGAAGCGGTTCGCGGTGACGGTCACGCCCTGCGGGGTCTCGTCGATCGGCATGGACGAGAACACCTCCACCCGGCGGCGCTCCCCGCGAGGGGTGAGCCGGCGCCGGGCGGCGGCCGACACCGGGCCGAGGACGAGGTCCCGCGGGCCGCGGCGGCCGCCCTTGCGGTGCCAGCGCACGAGCCGCTCGCCGCGGGCGAGCTGGCCGACGAACTCCATCGTCGCGGTGCCGTCGTCCACGACCACGAGCTCCCGCGCCCGGGTGATCGTCAGCAGCAGCTGCACATAGCGCGAGAACGGGTCCCCCATCACGACCCGCTCGGCCCGCCGGACCGGCCCGGCCAGGCCGCCGATGGTCCGCAGCGGCGCCCCGGCCCCGCCCCGCGCCTCCTCCCAGCGCACCTCGTGACCCTCGTCCCGGGCGAGCTGGGCCATCCGCCGCAGCTGGCCGCGGCTCATCGGATCGGTCGGCGACAGCACGACGAGGGTGAGCCCCGACTCCGGGCGGGCGCCGGAAGCGGTCCCGCCCGGACCGGGGGCGCGGTCGGCCGTATGACCGCGGGCGTGAGCCCACTCCAGCACGTTCAGCAGTTGTACCGGGCTCTCGACGAAGGCGAGGGTGCGGGGGCTCATCGGCGCGGGACCGTCCGTGTTAAGGGGCTGGGGCTCACACCGCGACCGGCTCGCCCGCGGCGGCGGCGATCTCCGCCTCGGCGACGACGCCGGTGACACGGCGCAGCTTCTTCATCGGGCCGCGCTCGGAGTCGTAGACCTTCTTCACGCCGTCGCCGAGGGAGGCCTCGATGGTGCGGATGTCGCGGACCAGGCGCTGCAGGCCCTGCGGCTCGACGGAGGCGGCCTGGTCGGAGCCCCACATGGCGCGGTCCAGGGTGATGTGGCGCTCGACGAAGACGGCGCCCAGGGCGACCGCGGCCAGCGTGGTCTGCAGGCCCGTCTCGTGGCCGGAGTAGCCGATCGGGACGTTCGGGTACTCCTTCTCCAGGGTGTTGATCACGCGCAGGTTCAGCTCCTCGGCCTTCGCCGGGTACGTCGACGTGGCGTGGCACAGCAGGATGTTGTCCGAGCCCAGCACCTCCACCGCGTGGCGTATCTGCTTGGGCGTGGACATGCCGGTGGAGAGGATGACGGTGCGGCCGGTCGCGCGCAGGGCGCGCAGCAGCTCGTCGTCCGTCAGGGACGCGGAGGCCACCTTGTGGGCGGGCACGTCGAACTTCTCCAGGAAGGCGACGGCCTCGGTGTCCCACGGGGAGGCGAACCAGGCGATGCCCTTCTCCCGGCAGTACTCGTCGATCCGGCGGTACTCGTCCTCACCGAACTCCACGCGGTGGCGGTAGTCGATGTAGGTCATCCGGCCCCAGGGGGTGTCGCGCTCGATGTCCCACTGGTCGCGCGGGGTGCAGATCTCGGGCGTGCGCTTCTGGAACTTGACGGCGTCGCAGCCGGCCTCGGCGGCGGCGTCGATCAGCTTGAAGGCGTTCTCGATGTCACCGTTGTGGTTGATGCCGATCTCACCGGTGACGTAGACCGGGCGGCCGGGGCCGGCCTCGCGCGAACCGAAGGCGCGGATGCGGGAGTTGGTGCTCATGGCAGGAGATGTCCTTACTTGGTGAGGGAATCGAGAGAGGGGCCGAGGATCCAGCTGGCGATCTCTCGGATCGCGCCGTCGCCACCGGGGACGGTGGTGACCGCGCGTGCGGCGCCGCGTACGACGTCGTGGGCGCTCGCGACCGCCACGGGCCAGCCCACGAGGGAGAAGCACGGGAGGTCGTTGACGTCGTTGCCGACGTAGAGCACGCGCTCGGGCGCGATGCCCTGCTCCTCGCACCACTGCTTCAGCGCGAGGTCCTTGCGGTCGATGCCGTGCAGTACCGGAAGCCTGAGCTTGCGGGCGCGGGCGGCGACGACCGGGTTCTGCTCCGTGGACAGGATCAGCATCCTCAGGCCGCCGTCGCGCAGCGCCGCGATGCCGAGGCCGTCCCCGCGGTGCACGGAGACGAACTCCCGTCCGTCGGAGTCGATCAGCACCCTGTCGTCGGTCTGGGTGCCGTCGAAGTCGAGTACGACCGCGTCCACGTCGGCGGCGGTCGGCAGCGTCCCCGGACGGCCGGCGTCGAACAGCGGGGCCAGCGCACGCGCCCGCGCCAGGTCGTGCGGGTCGTCGATCTCCAGCACCCGCGCCGGGTCGGTGCGGACCAGTTCGGTACGGCCGAAGAAGCGGTGCCGGTGCGTGCGGAACCCGGACGCCGCCATGGCGTAGGCGGCGCCGGTCTCCAGCAGGTCCTGGGGGCGGTCCTGGCGGCGCGGGCGGGAGGACTTGTCGTGGTTGACGCCGTAGCCGCCCTCGGTGGCCGGGGAACCGGCGGCAGCCTCGTCCGGCGGCGTGCCGTCGGTCACCGGGTCTTCGGCGGCGTCCCGCCACACGAAGCCGTGGAAGGGCGCCACGGTCACCGCGGTGTCGGCGCCGGCCTCGACGACCGCGCCCGCGACCCCGTCGACGTCCTCGCTCGTCAGGAACGGGCTGGTGCACTGCACGAGCAGCACCACGTCCACCGGGGCGCCGCGCAGTTCCTCGTACGCGTCCATGGCGTGCAGCACCGCGGCCTCGGAGGTGGCGGTGTCACCGGCGATGGCGGCGGGCCGCAGCACCACCTCGGCGCCGGCCTGGCGGGCGGCGGCCGCGATGGCCTGGTCGTCGGTGGAGACCACCACGTCGGTCACCAGCCGGGCCGCCCGGCACTCGCGCACGGCACGGGCGACCAGCGGGACACCGCCGACGGGGGCGAGGTTCTTCGCGGGTACGCCCTTGGAGCCGCCGCGCGCGGGTATCACCGCGAGCACGCGGCGCGCCGGGGCGCCGGGTCCCGCGTCCGGGTGGACGTCGGTCATGGGCTGCACTCCTTGGGGTGGGATGCGGTCGCTCACAGCTCCCCCATCCGCCGGATCACGGGCGCCACGCGCTGCACGCCGTGGCGGTAGGCGCCGCGGGCGGCCTGGCGGAAGATCCGCCGCACCGGGCCGGGCGCACGGTCGGCGGCCGGCGCGCCCGGCAACGGGCCGCCGTCGGGGGCGAGATGGTGGCGGGCGAGGATGCCGGGCAGATAGCCGGGGGCGGTGACGGGCGTGTAGTAGGGCTTCAGCGGCGGGAGTTCACCGGCGCCGAGCAGTTCGTCGACGCGCTGGCGGGCCCTGTCGAAGGCCGCCTCGTACGTGCCTCCGGTGGCGACGCCCTGGCGGGCCACCCACCGCGGGTCCGGTTCGGGCTCGTACCCGTCGTCGAGCTGGTCCCAGGAGGCCAGGCAGCCGGAGCCCACGAAGTGGTGGTTGCCGTACGCCTCCCGAACCCCGAGGTCGGTCAGGACGACGGTGGGGACGCGCCGGTGCAGGGACTCCAGGGCGGCGGTCGAACTCACCGTGACCAGCAGGTCGGTGCGGTCCAGGACCTCGCCCATGTTCCCGTACACCAGACGGAGGTTGGCGGGCAGGTCCTTGCGCTGGGCCAGCTTCTGGTACGGCAGTTCCTCGATGTGCGTGGTGTGCTCGCCCGGCTTGGAGCGGAGCTTGAGCAGCACCTCGCGCCCGGGGTGCCGGCGGGCGTGCCGGATCAGCCGGTCCAGCAGATAGGCACGGTCCTGGCGGCTCTGCGGCACAGAGGGCTGCGCGGCGAAGACGACCGTGTAGGGGGCGTCGTCCTCCTTACGGTCCGCGGAGTGCGCGGCGCCGCCGAGGAACGGCAGCGCCACCTCGGTCACCGACGAGGCGTCGGCGCCCACGCCCTCGTAGACGGCCCGGAAACGGTCCGCGTCCTGACGGGAGTTGGCCAGGACGAGGTCGGCGCCGTGGCGCAGCAGCAGGCCGTCGGTGAGCTTCTCGTAGACGACGCCGACGTAGCCGGTGACGACCACGGGCCGCTCGGTGCGCCCCTGCCAGGCGTGCGCCAGTCCGTGCAGCATGGCCTGGACCCCGCCGCCGACGAGGGCGAGCACGAGGACGTCGTACGGCTCCCGCGCCATCTCGCGCAGGAACTCGGCGGCGGTGACCTCGCTCAAGCGGTCGGCGCGGACGCCGACCTCCTCGAGCTGGCGGGGGGTGGGGGTGGCACGGCCCCGCAGCAGATAGCCGTCGAGGCGGATGTCCGGTTCACCCGAGTCGGGGGAGACACCGGCGGAAACCAAACGGTTCGCCGTGAGCGCACCCCATTTCCACCGGGTGTCGGAATCCGCGAGAACGGCGATTCGCCGGGACTTCTTCGCACTGGCTGGCACGCCGACGACCGTAGGAAGGCATTTCTAGGAACCGCCCAACCCGAACGCAACAAACGGTTAACAGCACATCGCCGAATGGCGAACCAGGCCGTCGGCAGCCCACGACAGCGACTGGTTAACGGCGCCGCCATACGTCGTTCACCCAAGCTCAAGGTGGAGGTAAAGATGGCGGGAGGGGCCGCGTCCTAACGTCACCTGCGTGGTCAAGCTCTCCGTCATCGTGCCGTTCTACAACGTCCGGCAATACGCGTCCGACACCTTGAAGAGCCTGCGCGCGAACGCCCGCGAGGACTTCGAATTCATTCTCGTGGACGACTGCTCGCGCGACGAGACGCCGGACATACTCGCCCGCGCGGAAAGCGAACTGCCGGGGGCGGTGTACGTCAGACACGAGAAGAACGGCGGGCTCGCGACCGCGCGCAACACCGGCATCGACCGGGCGCGCGGCGAGTACCTGACCTTCCTGGACGGCGACGACTGGCTGGCCCCCGGCCACTACCCGCGACTGGTCGCCGCGATCGAGGACCTGGGCTGCGACTTCCTCCGCACCGACCATGTGCGGTGCACCGCGCGGGCCCGCACGATCCAGCGTGTCCCGCACGGCCGGCGGGGCGAGGTGATGGACCCGCGGCGGGCGATCCTGCCCGCCGACCGCACCACCTCCGTCGACTACCCCTACGCCTGGGCGGGCGTCTACCACCGCCGGCTGGTCGACCGGGGGCTGCTGCACTTCACCGACGGTCTGCGCACCGCCGAGGACCGGCCGTGGATCTGGCGGCTGCACCGGGAGGCGGAGTCGTTCGCCGTGGTGGGCCTGCTGGGCGTCTTCTACCGGCGCGGTGTGGCCGGCTCCCTCACGCAGATCGGCGATGTGCGCCAGCTCGACTTCATCCGCGCCTTCGACCAGGTGATCGAGGAGACCGCGGCCGACCCCGAGGCCGGCCGGCTGCTGCCCAAGGCGGTGCGCACCTACTGCGCGATCATCGCCCACCACCTGTCGGAGATCGACAAGTTCGAGCCGCCGGTGGCCAGGCAGTTGCGGACCATGAGCGCCGCGGCGATCAAGCGGCTGCCGCAGGAGCTGCTCACCGACGTCCTCGACACCATGGACCTGAACCGTTCGTCCAGGCTGCGCCGACTCCGCCGCCGGGTCTCCGTAGCGAAGGCGGCCTCCTGATGCCCCGCACCACCCAGATCTTCTGCGCCTCGACGCTGTACGGCGCCGCCACCCTGGCCGCCGCGATCGAGTCCGACTGCTTCCCCGAGGCGGACCGCCGCCTGCTGCTGGTGTGCAACAACGCCGCGACGCCGGAGGTCACCCCGGCCGTCGACGAGATGCCGGGCTTCGCACCGCTGCGGGAGCACTTCGACGGCGTGCTGTCGTGGAACGAGGCCATCAGCCCCTACCACCCCGGGGCCTGGTCGCCGCGCCCCGACGACTGCCCGCTGTTCGAACGCCATCTGCGGCTGCTGTGGGACCTGGGCGACGACCGCGTGGCCCTGGTGCTGGAATCCCTCCAGGTCAGCCCGGCGCTGGCCATCGCCCAGTCGTTCGCCGAGGCGCCCATCGACGTCTACGCCGACGGGCTGATGAGCTACGGCCCCACGCGCAACAAGATCGACCCGCTGGTCGGCACGCGTGTACGGCGGCTGCTCCACCTGGACCTGGTCCCCGGTCTGACCCCGCTGCTGCTGACCGAGTTCGACGTGCCCGCGCAGGCCGTGGCGACCGACGCGTTCATGAAGGTGCTCAGCCGGATCGGCGACGCCGTGCCGCGGCTTCCGCCGCTGCCCCGGCACGCCGCCGTCCTGCTCGGCCAGTACCTGTCCGCGCTGGACATCCTCTCCGCCGAGCAGGAGGAGGACCTGCATGTGCGAATGCTGCGGGGCGCGGTGGCCCGCGGGCACCGCTCGGTCGTCTTCAAGCCGCACCCGACCGCTCCGGCCCGCTACAGCCGGGCGCTGGAGACCGAGGCCGAACGGCTCGGCGTGGACCTCACCGTCCTGGACCTGCCCGTCCTCGCCGAGGTGCTGTTCGAGAAGGCCCGGCCCGCGCTGGTCGTCGGTTGCTTCTCGACCGCCCTGTTCACCGCCTCCGCGTTCCACGGCCTGCCGGTGGCCCGGGTGGGGACGGGCCTCGTCCTGGATCGCCTGACGCCGTACCAGAACAGCAACCGCGTCCCCGTCGTCCTGGCCGACGCGCTGCTGCCGGACCTGGCGGACGGAAAGGAGGACGGGCAGGGGGAGGCCGCTCTCGCCGCCGACCTGCTGACCGGGCTGGTCACCACCGTCGGCTTCGTCATGCAGCCACAGATCCACCCGGGCCTGCGCCCGGCAGCCGGGCGCTTCCTCTCCCAGCACTTCGGACCGCGCACCCAGCGCTACTTCAAGCGCCGCAGGCTCACCTCGCTGGGCCTGCCGGGCGGCATCCCGGAGCGGCTGGCGTTCCTGCCCCGCAGCGCCACGGCGCGCCGGATGGTGCGGCGGGCGCGGGCGCTGAGGAACGCAGTACGGCGCTGAGGCCCGGATGCGCCGCCCGGTGCGGGCGGCGCATCCGGGCCGTGAGCCTGTTGCGGGTACGGCGGCCCGCCGGTGGACGACCCGTTCCTCGCCGGGCGACGTCATCCCGCCGACCGCCGAACCGGGACTGTTTACCGGCCGTCCACCAGGGAGACACTCCGCACCCGTCGCACTGGGGCACGATGCGTCCTTCGATCGGAGGACGGTGGAACGGATGACGAAGCCCCTGGCGGGATTGTTCAAGGCACGGCAGAAGGAGGCCGCCAGGCTGGAACTGTTCGCCCGGAGCGTGCGCCTGTGCGGTGAGTACCTCGCGGCGCGGAGCGAGACGCCCTCTCCCCGGCACGTCCGCCTCACCCGGGCGATCGGCGACTTCGCCACCTCCCTCGACACGCCGTCGGCCGATTCGTTCGACTCCCTGCTCAAGGTCGGCGAGCGCGCCCTGGAGGCCGGCGGGGACAGCGGGCTGGCCCTCGCCCTGGGCGTGGCCGAGGCCTCGACCCGGATCCGGCAGCGGTCCAGGGGGGCCTGGCGGCTGCACGGCCTGGCCCTCGACGGGCTCGGCCGCGAGGCGGAGGCACTGGAGTGCTACGAGCGCCACCTCACGCTGGCGCAGGACAACGGCGCGGCGAAGGAGGTCGTCCGCAGGATCGACACCCTGCGGCGCCGACGGGCGTGCCTGGAGGAAGCCGACGCGCTCTTCCCCCGGGCCGGTTCCCCGCTGCGCGGCCTGCTCGGACAGCCCACCGCGGTCACGGCCCCGCAGTTCGCCGCCTTCGTACAGGCGCGGGTGGCCGAGCACGGCGCCGGGGACCCCGCGGTGCGGCGTCTGCTGAAGCTGTACGGGACGTACCGGCGGCTGGTCGAGCGGTCCGCGCTGTCCGACCCGCTGCTCGGCGGGAGCACCCCGATCGGCGTCGGCGGGCTGCGCGGACTGATCGAGGGGCGGACGGTGTGCCTGGTCTCGGGTGCCGACGACGCAGCCGGGAGCGCGCCGGGCGCCGAGCTCGACGGCTACGACCTGGTGGTGCGCTGCGACTCGTTCGTGGTCCGCGCGGGGGCCACCGGCGAGCGCACCGGTCTGCACGCCGTCTCGTTGCGGGGCGAGACCCCGTGGAACGGACCCGCCTGGACGCAGCCGGCCGGCATCCGGCTGGTGTTCGGCGCCCCGGCCGCACCATGGCGCCGCGCCACGCGGCAGCGGCTCGTGCCCGGAGCGCAGGAGCACGTCGGTGACGCGTCCCTGCGCGCGCCCCTGGCCGACCCGGCGCTGATCGGCGAGGACGACTGGGAACCGGCCACCACCACCGCCTTCACCGTCCTGCGGCTCCTGGACTTCCTGGATGTCAGCCCCCGCCTGGACCTCATCGGCTTCGGCCTGCCCGGCTTGCTGCGGCCGAGGGAAGCCGAGTGGGTCATGGACCGCGCGACACACGCCGACAACAGCAAGATGAGGATCGCCCTGCGATGACCCACTCCTTGGCGGACGACCGCAGCACCGTCACCGGCAGACGCCGCATCGCCTTCGCCGTCCACACCGACAGCGACCGCCTGCCCGCTCTGGCCACGCTGCTGCGCAGTCTGGTACTGACCAACCCGGGCGTGTGCGAGGACTTCGTGGTCCTGCACGCGGAGCCGGACGACACCTCGTTCGACGCCCTGCACCGACTGCACCCGCGTGTCGTCACCCGCCGGGCGGAAAGCCGCACGGACCTCTTCCGGCTGGAGGGTTATGACACGGTCATCGCCCTCAGCCCGGACATGGTGGTGCTGGGGGACCTCGGTGAGCTGCTCAGGATGCGCCACGGTGTGGGCGCCGTCCCGCAGGCGCTGTACGACGGGGAGGGCGGGGAGCGGCACGCCGTCCTGCCCGGCGGCCTCCTGGTGATCCAGCGCGCCGACGTGGACGACGCCCTGGCGGCCCGGCTCTCCGGCGACGGCGGCCCGGGCCTCTCGTCGGCGGACGTCCTGGTTCCGGTGGACGCGCGGTACGACTTCCTCACCCACCGGCTCCCGGGCGACTCGCCGGTGCCCGCGAACGTCGCCGTCCTCCACTTCACCGGCCCCTCCGACGCGATCGGGGACGGTCCGGCCGCCGAGGCGCGGCGCCGCTTCGAGATGAGCGACGAGGAGTTCCGGGCGGCCTACTGCGCCCTGCCCGGCGACAAGCACATCGGCCTTCTGGCGCACTGCGCGCCGCCGCTGCTCGAGTCGCGTCCCTCCCTCGGTCTCGCCCGTACGGTGGCCGATGTGTACCGTCGGCAGGGCCGCTACGACGAGGCCGTCGACGTCCTCGCCCCGGTCGTGGGCGACCGGCTGGACGCGCCCCGCTGCCAGGAGACGCTGGGCGTCTGCCTGATGGCGCTGTCGCGCTACGCCGAGGCCGAGGCGCATCTGCTCCTGGCGGCGGCCTCACCCGATGTCGCCCCGCGCGCCTTCGCCCAGCTCGCCCGTCTGGCGTGGCTGTGCGGGCGGGAGGAGGACGCGCACGCGTACGCCCGCGAGGGCCTGGACGCCGATCCCACCGACGCCGGTTGCCACAGCTGGTATGTGCGCACCCGCCCCGAGGGACCGGAGCCGGAGCAGCCGGACGCCGCCGGACGGCAGCTCGCGCATGTCGCGTTGTTCGCCGAGGGCCAGGAGAACGCCGGGGACAAGGTCCTGCCCGAGGCCGTGCGCATGTGCTTCGGCACCGACACAGGCCCGCGCCGCTGGTACCCGCAGCCGGTGCACCGGCTGGTCGACGAGGCGGCGCTGGAGCAGCTGAACGCGCGGCGCGGAGTGATCGTGGGCGGCGGCGGGCTCTTCCTCCCGGACACCTCCCCCAACGGCAACAGCCACTGGCAGTGGAACGTCCCGGACGAGCTCCTGGCGCGGATCACCACGCCCCTGGCGGTGTTCGCGGTCGGCTACAACGTGTTCGACGGACAGCTCTACCGCCGGAGCCGGTTCGCCGAGAGCCTGCGGGTGCTCGTCGAACGGTCGGCGTTCTTCGGGCTGCGCAACCACGGCTCGATCGAGCGGGTCCGGGAGCTGCTCCCCGGGGAGCTGCGCGACCGGGTGCGCTACCAGCCCTGCCCGACCACCGTGGCGCGGTACCTCGCCCCGGGTCGGTTCGATCCGGCCGAGAGATCCGAGACCGTCCTGGTCAACTGCGCCTACGACCGCGCGGGGCTGCGCTTCGGCAACGACTACGGCCACTTCCTCGCCCAGATGGCCACCGCGCTCCGGGGACTGCGGGACCGGGCCGATGTGCGGTACGCGGCCCACATGCCCGCCGACGAAAGGTTCGTGCACGACCTGCGCCGGGAGCACGGCCTCACGCTGCCCGTCGAGCAGCTCTACGACATGTCGAACGACGGCATCCGTGAGCTGTACGGCCGGTCGCGGCTGGTGATCGGCATGCGCGGGCACGCGGGCATGATTCCCTTCGGCTGCGGCACCCCCATCCTCAGCCTCGTCTCCCACCCGAAGCTCGCCTATTTCCTGTCCGACATCGGACGCGAGGAATGGGGGCTGTCCGTGCACGACCGGGAACTCGGCTCCCGGCTCACGGAACGGGCCACGGCGATCCTCGACGACCACGCGACCGCCGTGGCGGAGGTGCGCGACGCGCAGAAGCTCCTCTGGGAAACGACCCGGTCGAACATCGACGAGCTCAGGAAAACCTTTGGCCAGGCGGAGAACATCGATCGTTCACCGATGATTCGAACATAATTCATCTCTCCCTACCTCGGGCGACACTGCACCCGTCGGGAGCATCGTTAGCCTGTTCCAATCCCCGACCTTCGAGCGTGAGAGGCCTCTGTGCCGAAACTGTCTGTTGTCGTCCCCATGCACAATGTGGGAGCGTTCGCCGAGAGCACGCTGCGAAGCCTCGCCAACAATGCGAATCCCGATGTCGAGTTCCTGCTCGTGGACGACTGCTCCACGGATTCCACCCCCACGGTCATCGACCGTTGGGCGGAGAGGCATCCGGGCGCCAAGGTGATCCGGCACGAGAAGAACATGGGCATAGCCCAGGCGCGCAACAGCGGTATCGACGCGGCGAGCGGTGAGTACATCACCTTCCTCGACGGCGACGACTGGTACGGGCCGGGTCACCTCGCCGAACTGGTGTCCGCCATGGACGAACTCGGCTGCGACTTCGCCCGTACCGATCATGTCCAGGCCACGGGCATCGAGCGGGTGGTCCGGCGGCCCCCGGCCCCCGTGCGCAACCTCGTGATGGATCCGCGCGACGGAATAGCGCCGGCCGAATCGGAGACGATGGTCGACTACCCCTTCGTCTGGGCGGGGATCTACCGTCGGCACCTCTTCGCCGACGGGGGCATGCGCTTCGCGACCGAACTCCGCACCGCCGAGGACCGGTTGTGGATCTGGCGCCTGCATCTGAAGGCCAGGACGTATGCCTCCCTCGGTGTGCACGGCGTGTTCTACCGGAGGGGCGTCGCGACCTCGCTCACGCAGATCAAGGACGCGCGTCAGCTGGACTTCATCCCGGCCTACGACGCGCTGCTGCAGGACGTGCTGCAGGACTCGGAGACCGAACGTTTCCTCCCCAAGGCCGTACGGACCTACTGCGCCATGATCGCCTTCCACATCGGCAAGGCGAACGAGTACGAGCCCTCGACGGCCCAGCGACTGCGGCGCGAGGCGAGAGCCGCACTCCACCGCATGCCCGAGCGAACGCTCGAGGAGACCCTCACCACTATGGACAGCACTCGGAGCAGGTTGCTCAGCCGCCTGCGTGACGGGCGGAAGGCTGCCTGAACCATGCCCCGAAAGACTCAGATCTTCCAGGTCTCGACCCTCTACGGAGCGGCCACTCTCGCCGCGGCGCTCGACGCGGGCCTGTTCGGCCCGCGCCACGAAGCCCGGCGCATCCTGCTGGTCTCCAACAACGCCGCCATACCGGAGACGGCCCTGCGCCTCGACGAGATGCACGGCTACGCACGCATAGCCGGCCGCTTCGACTCGGTGGTCAGCTGGAACGAGGCGATCAGCCCCCACCACCCCAGCGCCTGGGGTCCGCGGGGCAACGACACGGTGTTGTGGCAGCGGGCGCTCCGTCTGCTGTGGGGCATCGACGAGCGGGACCT
This sequence comes from Streptomyces sp. NPDC087787, assembly GCF_044743035.1. Classification (NCBI taxonomy): domain Bacteria; kingdom Bacillati; phylum Actinomycetota; class Actinomycetes; order Kitasatosporales; family Streptomycetaceae; genus Streptomyces; species Streptomyces sp. NPDC087787. Next base: position 159,405 of record NZ_JBIUVQ010000011.1, on the reverse strand, counting down.
GATCGAGCTCGCCGTCGAGTCGATCCAGGTCAACCCGGCCCAGGCCTTGGCGGCGATCTTCTCCGAGAGCGCCGTCCATGTGTACGCCGACGGCCTCATGAGCTACGGGCCGACCCGGGACAAGCTGCCGCTGACCATCGCGCGCCGCATCCGGCGGCTGCTCCACCTCGACCTGATTCCCGGTCTGAAGCCGATGCTGCTGTCCGAGTACGGCGTCGAGCCCGAGCTCGTCCCGGACGAGGCGTTCCGCGGCGTGCTCGACGAGATCTCCCGGGACGCGGCGGACGACCCGCGGCTGGCGCCCGTCCTGGAGGAGGCGCCGACGGCCGTGCTCCTGGGCCAGTATCTGGCGGCGATCAACATCCTGAGCGCGCAGGAGGAGGAGGACCTCCATGTCCGCATGCTCACCGGGGCCGTGCGCGCCGGGCACCGTTCCCTGGTCTTCAAGCCCCATCCGACGGCACCCGCCGACTACTCGACCGCGCTGAGCAAGGCGGCGGCGGACGCCGGCGTCCGCCTCACCGTGCTGGACGCACCGCTGCTGGCCGAGACGCTGTACCACCACTGCCGTCCCGCACTCGTCGTCGGCTGTTTCTCGACGGCCATGATGACCGCCTCCGCCTACTTCGACGTGCCCGTCGCACGGATCGGGACCGCGCTGGTGACGCGGCGCCTCCAGCCCTACCCGAACAGCAACCGCGTGCCCCTGGCCGTGGTCGACCACCTGGTGCCCGATCTGGAGCGCGAGGAGACCCCGGCTCTCGTCGGCACCGCGCCCGAAACCTTGTCACCGCTGGTCCGGGCGATCGGCTTCTGCATGCAGCCCAAGACGTACCCGCGGCTGCGGGAGTCGACGGCGGACTGGCTGCGGAGCAATCTGGCCGGCAGCCCCGGCCACTACTTCCCCGAACTGCGGCTGGCCGAGCTCGACCTTCCCGGCAGCCACCCGCGGTCGCGCGCGAAGATCCAGGTGCGGCGCGCGAAGCGCGTGGTGCGCAGGGCGGTGCGACGCGGCGTGAGGCGATGACGCGGGGGGCGGTGCGCCCAAGGCGACGGCGTCCCGCCCGGCCGGGCCGGCCGACGGGCGGGCCCGGGTCCGCCGAAGAACCCGTCTCCCCTGCGGCGACCTGCGCGTTCATCCGTCCCGGACGGCCAACCGAGGCCCAGCGGCCACGGGGGAGCCGCCGGCCCTTCAACTCCCGTACACCGAGCAGCAAGAGGGTTACCCGGTGCCGAATGACATAGCCGTACGCCTGCCGCAGCAGGGCAGCGTTCCGTCCGAACAGGCCGCCGCACCGCGGGAACACCGCCACGACATCGATCTGATGCGGCTGATGTGTTCCGCCACCGTGATGCTGGGGCATGTGGGCGCCCAGTTCATCCACGCCACCGGCAACAACCCGGCCAAGGGTTCAGGGTCGTACTGGGCGGGACACGTCGCCGAGGCGATCAATCCGTTCGCCGTTCCCATGTACTTCGCCATCGCCGGCTGGGCCGTGCTGGTCGGCGCGCCCCCGCGCGACAGCGCCCGGATGTGGCAGAGGATCGTACGCAACACGGTTCCGCTCTTCGCGTGGACGGCCATCTACCTGGCCTGGGCCTGGCTGCGGGACCGCAACGACCGGCCCATGACCGAGCTGGCGACGGACTCCCTCTTCGGCTCGGTACGGCCCGCCTACCACCTGTGGTTCATGTACAACTACATCCCGATCATCGCGCTGCTCGCCTTCGCGATGATGGTCAGGGCGGGGAAGCGGCCCTGGGGGCTCGGAGCGGCACTGTTCGGCATCGCGGTCCTGCCGAGCGTGCTGACCACTCTCGGGGAGGTCACGGATCACCGGATGCCGTCGGTCGCCTGGGGGTTCGGCACCTATTCGGTGGTGTACGCGGTCGGGGGCGCGATGCTGTTCGCCCTCCCCGCCGGCGTCGTACGGTGGCGTCGGCCGCTGTTCGTCCTGCTGCCGCTCACCATGGCCGGGTGTCTCTGGTACAACACGCAGATCCACTATGTGATCCCCAACGCGCACCTGTTCGTCGGCGTCATGTGCGTCTGCGTGCTGCTCCTCGTCAGCCGGATCCGGATTCCCGAGAAGTGGCGGCCCCTGCTGCAGAAGCTGGCCGGTGCGGCGCTCGGCGCGTACATGGTCCATGTGCTGTTCCTCGAGGAGGTCGTCGCACCGCTGGTGTCGGCGGACCTGAGCGGACCGATGGCGGGGCTGCTTCTGGCCGGTCTGGTGGTCACGGTCATGGCCCTCTCGTTCGCCGCCAGCCTGCTGTGGGGCAAGCTGAACCTGCGGCGGCTGCTCGGCTGACCCGCCGGACACGACGGCGCGACAAGCCCCTTGGGACAGAAGTGGGCCCCGGAACGGATACGTTCCGGGGCCCGTGCCGTCTGCGGTCCCTGGGCGAGGGGCGGCTGCCGGGCCGGTGACTACACGCTCGCCAGCGACAGCTTCACCGCGAAGCCCAGGAACAGCACGCCCGCCGCGGAGGTCGCCGACGCCGACAGGCGCTTGCGGCGGCGGAAGGCGGCGGCCAGCTTCATGCCTCCGAATATCAGCGCGCTGAGGTAGAGGACGCTCGCGAACTGGAGGAAGGCGCCGAGGATGACGAAGGACAGCGCCGGATAGGCGTAGGCCGGGTCGACGAACTGCACGAAGAAGGCGATGACGAACAGGATCGCCTTGGGATTGACGAGACTGACGACGAGAGCGCGGCGGAACGGCCGCTCGCCGGCGGCCACCGGGGCGGAGTCCTCCTCCAACGCGGCCTTCTCCCGCCGGGCCCGCCACATCCCCCAGCCGGTCCGCAGCATGCCGATCGCGATCCAGGTCAGATATCCGGCGCCGGCGTACTTGACGATCCCGAACAGCACGGGGTTCGCCTTCAGCAGGGAGGCGGCCCCGGCCGCTCCCAGCGTCATGAGCACGGTGTCCCCGCACCAGACACCCGCGGCGGCGGTGTACCCGGCGCGTATCCCGCGCCGGGCGGCGACGGACAGCACGTACAGCGAGTTGGGCCCGGGAAGCAGGACGATGAGGACGAGCCCTGCCAAGTAGGTGGGGAGGTGGATGACTCCGAACATGGCAAGGAGTGTCGCACGGCGGTACGACGCTCAGTCTCCGGGTTCCGGGGGACGAGACGGGCGGCCCGGCCGCCCTCTCGGCGCGGGGGCCGCCGTCGCTCAGAACACGTCGCTCGGCACGTAGTTGCCCCACACCTCGCGCAGCGCGTTGCAGACCTCGCCCACCGTCGCCCGCGCCCTCAGCGCCTCCTTCATCGGGTAGAGGACGTTGTCCTCGCCCTTGGCGGCCTTCCTCAGGGCGGACAGGGCCGTGTCCACCGCCGTCCGGTCGCGCTCGGCGCGCAGCCGGGCCAGGCGTTCGGCCTGCTGGGCCTCGATGGCGGGATCGACGCGGAGCGGCTCGTAGGGCTCCTCCTCGTCGAGTCCGAAGCGGTTGACGCCGACGACGACCCGCTCGCCGGAGTCGGTCTCCTGGGCGATGCGGTAGGCGCTGCGCTCGATCTCCTGCTTCTGGAAGCCGTGTTCGATCGCCGAGACCGCGCCGCCGAGGTCCTCGACCTTCCGCATCAGCGCGACGGCGGCCGCCTCCACGTCGTCCGTCATCCTCTCGATGACGTAGGAGCCGGCGAAGGGGTCCACCGTCGCGGTCACGTCCGTCTCGTACGCCAGGACCTGCTGGGTGCGCAGGGCCAGGCGCGCGCTCTTGTCGGTGGGCAGCGCGATCGCCTCGTCGAAGGCGTTGGTGTGCAGCGACTGGGTTCCGCCGAGGACCGCCGACAGGCCCTGGACGGCGACCCGGACCAGGTTCACCTCGGGCTGCTGCGCCGTGAGCTGGACCCCCGCCGTCTGCGTGTGGAAGCGCAGCATCAGCGACTTGGGGTTCTTCGCGCCGAACTCCTCCTTCATCACACGCGCCCAGATCCGGCGGGCCGCGCGGAACTTGGCGACCTCCTCCAGGATCGTCGTCCGGGCGACGAAGAAGAACGACAGGCGCGGGGCGAAGTCGTCGACGTCCATGCCGGCCGCGACCGCCGTGCGGACGTACTCGATGCCGTCGGCGAGGGTGAACGCGATCTCCTGCGCGGGGGACGCGCCCGCCTCGGCCATGTGGTAGCCCGAGATCGAGATGGTGTTCCACTTGGGGATCTCGGCCCTGCAGTACTTGAAGATGTCCGCGATCAGCCGCAGGGACGGCTTGGGCGGGAAGATGTACGTCCCGCGCGCGATGTACTCCTTCAGCACGTCGTTCTGGATCGTGCCCGTCAGGCTGTCGGCGCCGACCCCCTGCTCCTCCGCCACCAGTTGGTACAGCAGGAGCAGGAGTGCCGCTGGGGCGTTGATCGTCATCGACGTGGACACCTTGTCCAGCGGGATCCCTCCGAACAGCACCCGCATGTCGTCGACCGAGTCGATGGCCACGCCCACCTTGCCGACCTCGCCGTGCGCGATCGGCGCGTCGGAGTCGTGGCCCATCTGGGTGGGCAGGTCGAAGGCGACGGACAGGCCCGTCGTGCCGTTGGCGATCAACTGCTTGTAGCGGGCGTTGGACTCCACCGCCGTGCCGAAACCGGCGTACTGGCGCATGGTCCAGGGGCGGCCCGTGTACATGGTGGGGTACACACCGCGGGTGAAGGGGTAGGCCCCCGGCTCGCCCAGCTTCTCGGCCGGGTCCCAGTCCTTCAGGGCGTCCGGCCCGTAGACCGGCTCGATGGGCAGCCCCGACTCCGACTCGCGCGTCATGGTGTGTGCCTCCGCGTTCCTTGTCGCCCGCCAGTTGTCCGCCCGTGCGACCCGCTGTCGCCGCGGACCGCGGCGGCGGCCGAGGCGTCGGGCAGTGCCCGCCGCGGGGAGCTGTCCCACGGGCCGGACCGCTCGTTCATGTCCCCACCTTGCCCCGTGGTTCGCCGTCCGTCACTCGCGGGGAGACATTCCGGTGTACCGGCGACGGACGCCGGTGGGACAGCGGGGGGCGCCATGCGTACCGGGGCCATGAGGAAGGCGGGCGCCGCCGTCGCCGCGGCCGCGGCACTGGCCGCCCTGAGCGGCTGCACCGTGCAGCCCACGGGCCCGGACGGCCGGCCGCGCACGCCGGTGCACATCGAGATCCCGGACGGCACCCGGCAGCCCGGTGCCCGTACCGGCGACCCCGGCGACGCGAGACCGGGCGGGACCCCGCGCCCGGTCCGCACCACCGCCCAGGTCCTGTGGTCCCGCGGCGACAGCGGCCCCGCCGTACGGGAACTCCAGGCCCGGCTGCGCCAGATCGGCTGGCTGTTCGACGGGCCCACCGGCTCCTACGACGACCTGACCGAGCAGGCCGTCCAGGGCTTCCAGGGAAAGCGCGGGCTGCCGCGGACGGGGCGGACCGACACGGTCACCTGGCGGCGCCTGCTGGCGATGACGCACGAGCCGGGCCGCTGGGAGCTGTACCTGATGGGCGGGCAGCCGGCCGGACCGCCGGACGGGCGCTGCCTGACCGGCCGGGTGCTGTGCATCGACAAGACCAGCCGGACGCTGCGCTGGATGGTGGACGGACGAACGCTCTCGACGATGGCGGTGCGGTTCGGAAGCGAGTACACACCCACCCGAGAAGGTGTGTTCCAGGTCTACTGGAAGTCCCGGCACCATGTGTCGACGCTCTACGACTCTCCCATGCCCTACGCGCTGTTCTTCAGCGGCGGGCAGGCCGTGCACTTCTCCTACGACTTCGCGGCGCGCGGCTACGCGGGCGGCTCGCACGGGTGCGTCAACGTACGCGACGAGGCGGCGATCTCACGGCTGTTCGCGCAGGTGCGGGTCGGCGACCGGGTCGTCGTGCACTGGTGACCCGCGAGGAACGAGAAGGGCGAGGGAGAGGGAAGAAAAAGGGAGAGGACGGGGGCGCGGGCGGGACCGGGGGAACGTGTCCCGCCCGCGCCGAAATGCACGAGCCGTGGGTACGGGGGGAACCCCGGCTCTGTGCGGCGGCCGATGACCAGTCGGCTCACTCACTACTGCGCCACCGCCGCGGAAAACGTCACACCCCCGGGGGAACAGTCTTCCCTGTGCCACGAACCCGCAGGTCAGAGCGGTGGCAAGGGCGGGATCAGGAGGGGCCGCGGGTGGGGCCCGGCAGCCGGCGCCGAGGGCGAGGCGGGCCGTTCCGGGTCCGACGGGGAGACGTCCGGGAGCGGCGGGGCGAACATCGTCGGTGCGAGGCCCTTGCGGAGGCCGCGGCCGTTGCCGCCGCGGCCGTCTCTGTCCCCGTCTCCGTCCCCGTCTCCGTCCCCGGCTCTGTCGCCGCCCTGGTCGTCGCCCTGGCCGTCCTGCGAACCCTGGTCGCCCTGGCCGCCGCGGTTCTTCCCGCCGCTCTTGCCGTTCTGGCCGCCGCCCTCGCTCCCGCCCTGGTCGTCGCGGCCCGCGTCGCCGGAGCGGCCGTCGACCGTCTTCAGGACACCCCGGCAGTACGACCACACGCGCGCGGAGCCGCCGGCAGCCGTCTCCAGGTCCCGCCGGCGGTCGGAGTCCAGGCGCTTGCCGTCGCGCAGGTCGCGGCAGGACGACACCAGCCGGTCCCAGCTCTCGGGGGCGCCCTGGTCGTCGCCGGAACCGGCGGTGGCGGTGGCGGTGGCGTCGTCCCCGGGGGCGGCGCCGCCCTCGCGCGCGCTGCTCCCGGCGTCGCGTTCCGCGGCGGCGGTCGTGGCGCCGCCGGGCGCCGGCGTGCCCGGACCGCCGCCCGTGGTGCGGCCGGGCGAGGGCGTCACCAGCGGGTGCTCCGGGGTCGCCGGGACGGAGACGGAGGTGCCGGGCGCGGGCTCGTCGCGGCCGAACGGCGTCGGCAGCACGCCGGTGGTGGCCGCCGCCGCGACCCCGCCGACCGCGCCCACGGCCAGCGCGGCCGACAGCGCGAGGCGTACCGGCCGGCGCCGGCGCCCCGGCCCGGCATGCCGGGAACGCCCTCCCGTACCGCCACGCGCGTGCGTGCCGACCCGGACGAGCCCGACGTCGTCCAAGACCCCGGAACGCGGACGGGAGTGCGCCGCGAGGGCCGCGCCGAAGGCGTCGGTGCCCTCCGCGGCCCGCTCACCGGACCGTTCGGCGCGTGCCTTGCGGAAGGCGGCCAGCGCGGCCGCCTCACCGGGCAGTGCCTCGTCGGCCTCGCCGGGACACGCCGAGGCCGACGAGGAGGCGGAGAGGGCGGCCCGGTCCTGGAAGGCACGGACGGCCGGAGGAAGCGGGGACGACTCGGCGGACAGGGCGCCCAGCGCCTTGGCGAGCCGTTCGGCCTGATCACGGACGGTGATGTCGACGGTGTCCAGTGGCTCCCCGCGCAGCAAACGCTCCGCGGTGTCGTGGTCCAGCCACCTGTGCTGCTCCTCGGCCATCACATGTCCTTCTGCGTCCGGGCACGCATATGCGTCACACCGGCGGACGTCACCGCGCGTCCCCTCGGTTCTCGCGGAGGCGGCAGCGCGTCGAGCGCGTGGGGGGATTGCGGAGCGTCACCGAGGAGTTCCGCGAGCCGTTTCAGACCGCGGTGCGCGGCGGTGCGCACGGCACCGGGGCGCTTGCCGAGCGTCTCGGCCGCGGTCTTCGCGTCGAGACCCACGACCACCCGGAGCACCACGGCCTCGGCCTGGTCCTGCGGCAGCCTGGCGATGAGGGAGAACGTGCTTCCGGTGGCCAGGGCCTCCATGGCCTCGCCCGCGGTGTCGGACTCCGCGGCCCGGCCGGCCAGCTCCGTCTCGTCACCGCCGATCGCGGGGCGGCGGCCGCGCATGCGTATGTGGTCCAGGGCGCGGTTGCGGGCTATCCGGGCGGCCCAGCCGCGGAACCGGTCGGCGTCCCCGCTGAACCGCTGCAGGTCGCGGGCGATCTGGAGCCAGGCCTCGGACGCCACGTCCTCGGCGTCCGGCTCGCCGACCAGCGTGCGTACGTATCCGAGCAGCCGCGGCTGCACGGCACGGTACACAGTCCGGAACGCGGTCTCGTCCCCGTTCTGCGCCGCAAGCACCGCGGCGGTCAGCTCCGCGTCGTCCCCCAGCACCCGTGGTGCCCTTCCTTGCCACTGAACCGGCACCGCTGGCACGGACCGGGCTCTCGCCGTCGTGGTTCCTCAGTTGATGGTTGCGGTGTTCGAGGCGGCAGATCGTTGCGGTGTCCATGCCCGCCGCGCCTCGGCGCGAAAGGCACGTTACGGCCTGAAACCGCCTTCCGTCCATGACCGTACAACGCGCAACCAATCGGAGCGGGGGCGAGGTGTGACAGAAACCGCTCCCTCGGCGCTGTAATGAGTACGGGCCGCGCGGCCCGTGCCGCGCGACGGCCGGGGCCTCTCCTGTGGGGGGTGGCGGCCCCGGCCGTTGCCTCGGTGCCCCTCACTCTCCCGCCGCGCCCCGGGCCTCCTCCTCGAGCTGCCGCGCCAGCCGTTTCAGACCCCGGTAGGCCGCGGTGCGCACCGCGCCCGGCCGTTTGCCGAGGACGCGCGCGGCGGCGGGGCCGTCGAGACCGACCACGACCCGCAGCAGTACGGCCTCGGCCTGGTCGCGGGGCAGCCCGCGGACGAGGTCGAGAGCGCGCTCGGTGGTCATGGCCTCCAGGGCCTGGTCATGGGTGCTGTGCGGACCGGGCAGCTCCAGGACGTCCTGCTCCAGCGTGGTGCCGCGGGGCCGCACCCGTTTCCGGCGCAGATGGTCGAGCGCCCGGTGCCGGGCGATGGTCGCCGTCCAGCCGCGGAAGCCCGCCCCGTCGCCCCGGAACCGGCCGAGGTCGCGTGCGATCTCCAGCCAGGCCTCGGAGGCCACGTCCTCCGCGTCGTCGCCGACGAGACCGCGCAGATACCCGAGCAGCCCGGGCTGCACCAGCCGGTACGCGACGGCGAAGGACTCCTCGTCGCCCTCCTGGGCCCGCGCGACGGCCGCACCCAACTCCCCGTCGTACGCCTGCGCGCGGCGGGGTTCCCCTCCGTGGCCCAAGAACCGTCCTCGTCCGTAGCGAGTCCCCAGGCGTGCGCACCGCCCACCGGCCGTGTCCACGCCCCCACGGTCATCAGCGTCGGCTTCCACAGAAGTGTCACAGCTCGTCAGCGGCCCACCGGCCACGGCTCAGATCCGCTCGGCCCCCATCGCGTCCCGGCACAGCAGCCGCAGCGAGCCGTGGCCCGTGAAGCAGCGGCCGGCCTCCTCGATGGGGTCCCACAGCCGTCCGTCCGCGGTGCGCACCCAGTGCTCGCCGCCGCTCGCCCACCACTCGGCCCCGCCGCCGTGACGGACGATCACCTCGCCCGCGTACGCGCCGAAGCCGCGCAGCACGCTCCGCACGGCGGCGTGCGGCGTGCCCTCGCGCCGTATCTCCTCGATGGTCCGGTCGACGCGCCACAGGCTCTGCGCCGAGTAGTCCAGGCGCAGCCGAGCGCCCTCGCGCATCGCCGTCACGGTGTCCGCCGCCCACCGCACCGGTTTGGTGGCGGCCTGCGGCCTGCCCTGCTGCTGAGTCGTCACATGCTGGACTGTCACATAGGGAAGAGCGCGCTCAGCCCGCGGTTCGTCACCCGCCACCGCGGACTTCCCCACAACCGGCGCAGGACCACCGCACCGTGCCCGCAGGACGCTCACAGATGCCCGTCGCGCGCCCGGTCCGTCCGGGGCCCCGGGCTCACACCCGGCCGCGGGCCCGGCGGGACACCACCGCCCGCAGGACGCGGCGCCCCTCCGTGGAGACCTCCAGGGCCTGGCGGAGTCCGGCACGTCCGTGCCCGGCGACCAGTTCCAGGACGGTGATCTGGCGGCGCAGTTCACCGGCGACCAGCGGCGACATGCCCTCGGCGGGCCCCGGGGCGGGGCTTCCCCCGGCGCGCACGGAGTCGAGCGCCTCGGGGAGGGTGCCGGCGGGAGCGCCGTCCTCGGCCGGGTCGAGGAGCTGGTGGATCCGGAGCGAGGCGACCGAGCAGGCGTCCGCCCACTGCCGCACCTCGGCGGCGGACCGGGCGGCCGGCGCGGCGGACAGCATCCGGCGGGCCAGCAGCACGGCCTCGTCGTCCTCGTCGCCCATCGCCTCCAGCGCGCCGCGTGCCTTCTCGAGCCGCTCGGCCCAGTCGCCGTCCGAGGAGTGGTCGCCGTCCTCGGCGAGGCTCCCCCACAGCGGCCGCAGGACCTCGTCGTCGCCGCCGAGCAGGGGCACGCACCGGTCCAAACAAGCCAGCCCGCCGGCTGCCAGCCCGCGCTCGTCGGCCTGCGCGAGCAGTTCCACCAGACTCATCCACGCCTCCTCAAAGGGCGCCGACGTCCACGGAGCCCGCACTTGCCCGTACTGCGTGCGATCGGCCGGTAGTGTCACACGGGTCGCACACGGAGTCGAGCGAGTTGGCATAAGAAAGGTTTCGGCCAATGAGCGGGACGGAAGGCCGGCGGACGGGAAACGGGACCGGGCCGCGGTCGGCGGGGGGCCCGGCGCCCTTGCTGATCCGGCGTCAACCCAGCTTGCCGGCAAGCTCCTTGAACTCCGTCCAGGACATCTCCGGTTTCCGTGCGTCCCACAGTTTCTGGACGGTCGCCCGCAGCGGCATCCGGATACCGGCCGCCACCTGGTCCTGGGTCTGGGAGTTCGCCAGGTCGCACCATACGGCGAACGAGCCGCCGAGTATCTGCGCGTCGTACTTGCCGGGCACCGCCTCGGTGCCGCGCAGCACGCGCGGGGTCCACTGCTCGTAGATCCGCCGGCCGGTCGGGTAGACGAAGGTCTGCGGCTCGCCGAGGACGTAGTACAGGAACTCGTCGTTGTAGTTGAGCACCTTGCGGCCGGCGTCGAGGTACTCGAGCGGCTGCCGGGCGCCGTACTCCTTGCCCGTCCAGTAGGCGACCTCGATGTCCCGGGCGGGCGGCACCGACGAGCTCCGGAAGAATCCGTCGTTCCAGGCGCGCGGGGTGCGGTCGTGTGCGCGGACGGCGGCGGCGCGGTCGTTCAGCCAGCCCGTCGTCAGGTCGGCCACGTTGCCGCCGGAGCCGTGGGCCTTGCGCGCGGCGGCGGCCAGCTGAGGGTAGGCCGCCTGGGGGTCGCGCGCGGTCAGCGCCTGGTACTCGTCGCCGCCGAGGTGCCAGAAGCCACCGGGGAAGAGGCCCGCGTACTCGTCGAGCAGGTCGTCGAGGATCGCGGCCGACCGGGGCACGGAGATGTCGATGGCGCCGCGCGTCGGTACGCCCTGCCCGTTGCGCAGCTGCGTATCGGGGTGGGCGGCGATCACCGCGCTGAGGTGGCCGGGCGAGTCGATCTCGGGGACGACGGTGATGTGCCGGCTCGCGGCCAGGTCGACCATCCGCTTGACCTGGGCCTTGGTCAGGTGGTCCGAGGAGACGATCTCCGGGTGCGTGCCGGACTCGATGCGGAAGCCCTGGTCGTCGGAGAAGTGCAGGCCGAGCTCGTTGAACTTCAGGTCGCCGAGCTCCCGTATGCGGTCCTCCAGCCAGGCGGCCGTGAACGGCTTGCGGGCGATGTCCAGCATGAAACCGCGCCGCGGCTTGGCGGGCGCGTCCTCCACGACCCCCTCGGGGGCCGTGCCGCCGCCGTGCACCTCCTGCTTCAGGGTGCGGGTGCCGTAGAAGACCCCCGCGTCGGCCGGTCCGCTGATGAGCACGCGGCCGTCGCGCACGGTCATGGTGTACGACTCCGGATTGCCGCCCGTGCCGCCCTTGCCCAGCGCCAGCCGCAGGTCCCCCGGGCGGTCGTCGTCGCGCCGGCCGACGTAGGCCAGACCGAGTTCGCCCGCGATCAGCTTGCCCTCGTCGGCGAGGGACTCGTCGCTCACCACGACCCGGGAGCCGGACTCCGGGCGCCAGCCGGGGCCGTGGGCCGCGGTGTGGGAGCGCACGGCGGGGATGGTCCGCGGCGCCTGCGACAGCGGGTAGCTGCGGGTGGGGCCGGGAGTCGCCGGACCGGAGGACGCGTCCGAGCCGTCCGACGGGGAGCCGTCGCCCCCGAAGGACCACGCGGCCACTCCCACGCCCAGTACGGCGACGGTGACCAATGTGCCCACGACGGCGGCCCGCGTGCGTCGCGGCTTGCGTGCCGGAGCCCGGCGCCTGTGCTTGCTCACACGGCCAACCTAACGGCCCATGACCACCGCACGTGTCCACCGCACGTTCTCAAACTCTCCCGTCCGAGTGAAATTCAGTCACCCGTCGAACACGTCATGAGCACACCCGATAACGTACGGCACATCTCTCACGGATTTCCCCGCCGGCGTCCCCGTCGGCACCCTGCCGACCTCCCAGCAGACCTAGGACCCAAGCTGCCCGCGCAGACCCTGGAGCGCTTCAACACCGCCCCCGCCGCCGAGGCCCACAGGACCCTCCTGACCTGCCTGCACAGCCCCCGCTGGGCCCACCGCGTCGCCGCCCACCGCCCGTATCCGGACCTGCCGTCCCTGCTGGCCGCGGCGGACGAGGCGACGTACGACCTGGGCCCCGAGGAGCTGGCCGGGGCGCTGGCGGAAGAACCCCTGCCCAAGCTGCCCGCCCACACGTACGCGGCCGCCTCCACGGCCCTGAGCGCCGCCTACGCCGCCTATGAGGCGAGATTCGGCCACACCTTCGTCATCTGCCTGGACGGCACCGCACCGGACGAGGCCCTGGACCGGGTCCTGCCGGCGATCCGGTCACGGCTGACCAACGATCGGGAGGACGAGCGCGTCGTCGCCCGCGAGGAGCTGCGGGGGCTCGCGCACGGGCGGCTGCGGGGCCTGCTGGGCGCGGCCACTGAGCCGTCCGTGCACCTTTGAGAGCGGGCTCGATCACACGGGCGGACCCCCCGTAAGGCCCCCGTCAGCCTCTCGGTACGATACTGGGGGCCGGTGGACCGTACCCGGCCGGGCCCGACCGACAGTGAAGCCGGCGCGGCCCTAGTCCCCGCTCCCGGAGGGTTCTTCCGTGCCGGCTGGAACGCTGTACCGCGGCCGGGAAGGAATGTGGTCCTGGGTGGCTCACCGAGTCACCGGCGTCCTCATCTTCTTCTTCCTGTTCGTCCATGTGCTGGACACCGCACTCGTGCGTGTGTCTCCGGAGGCCTACGACAAGGTCGTGGCCACCTACAAGACGCCGATCGTCGCCCTGCTCGAGTACGGGCTGGTCGCCGCCATCCTCTTCCACGCTCTCAACGGCCTGCGTGTCATCGCCGTCGACTTCTGGGCCAAGGGCGCCCGGTACCAGAAGCAGATGCTCTGGACCGTGGTCGGCGTATGGGTCCTGCTCATGATCGGGGCGATCTACCCCGTCCTCGGCCACGCCGCTCGTGCAGTATTCGGGAGCTGACGCACATGTCCACTGAAACCACCGCTTCCGGCATCGGCCCGGTCGAGGGCGGCTCCGTCTACGGCGTGGACAACCCCGCCCCCCTCATCGAGGCCCCGCGTCAGCGCACCCGGAAGACCCCGAAGTCGACCCGCGGCAACTTCGAGATGTACGGCTGGCTGTTCATGCGGCTGTCCGGCATCGTCCTGGTCGTCCTCGTCATCGGCCACCTGCTGATCCAGCTCGTCCTGGACGGCGGCGTCTCCAAGATCGGCTTCGCCTTCGTGGCGGGCCGCTGGGCCTCCCCCTGGTGGCAGGTCTGGGACCTGCTCATGCTGTGGCTGGCGATGCTGCACGGCTGCAACGGCCTGCGCACGGTCATCAACGACTACGCGGAGCGCGCGAACACGCGCCTGTGGCTGAAGGGTCTGCTGTACACCGCCACGGTGTGGACCATCCTGCTGGGCACGCTGGTGATCTTCACCTTCGACCCGAACATCCGCTAGGCCCCGGGACCGAGGTATTTTCCTGATGAAGATCCACAAGTACGACACCGTCATCGTCGGCGCCGGTGGCGCCGGTATGCGGGCCGCCATCGAGGCGACCAAGCGCAGCCGCACCGCGGTCCTGACCAAGCTCTACCCGACCCGCTCCCACACGGGCGCCGCGCAGGGCGGCATGGCCGCCGCGCTGGCGAACGTGGAGGAGGACAACTGGGAGTGGCACACCTTCGACACGGTCAAGGGCGGTGACTACCTGGTCGACCAGGACGCCGCCGAGATCCTGGCGAAGGAGGCCATCGACTCCGTCCTCGACCTGGAGAAGATGGGCCTGCCGTTCAACCGGACGCCCAACGGGACGATCGACCAGCGGCGCTTCGGCGGGCACTCCCGCAACCACGGCGAGGCCCCGGTCCGCCGCTCCTGCTACGCGGCCGACCGCACCGGCCACATGATCCTCCAGACGCTGTACCAGAACTGCGTCAAGGAGGGCGTGGAGTTCTTCAACGAGTTCTACGTCCTGGACCAGCTGCTCACCGAGGTCGACGGCGTCAAGAAGTCGGCCGGCGTGGTGGCCTACGAGCTGGCGACCGGCGAGATCCACGTCTTCCAGGCGAAGTCCGTGATCTACGCCTCCGGCGGCACCGGCAAGTTCTTCAAGGTGACGTCGAACGCGCACACCCTGACCGGCGACGGCCAGGCCGCCGTCTACCGGCGCGGGCTGCCGCTGGAGGACATGGAGTTCTTCCAGTTCCACCCGACCGGCATCTGGCGCATGGGCATCCTGCTCACGGAGGGCGCCCGCGGTGAGGGCGGCATCCTGCGCAACAAGGACGGCGAGCGCTTCATGGAGAAGTACGCGCCGGTCATGAAGGACCTCGCCTCCCGCGACGTCGTCTCCCGCTCCATCTACACGGAGATCCGCGAGGGCCGCGGCTGCGGTCCCGAGGGCGACCACGTCTACCTGGACCTGACCCACCTGCCGCCGGAGCAGCTCGACGCCAAGCTGCCGGACATCACCGAGTTCGCGCGGACCTACCTGGGCATCGAGCCGTACACCGACCCGATCCCGATCCAGCCGACCGCGCACTACGCCATGGGCGGCATCCCGACCAACGTCCAGGGCGAGGTGCTCGCGGACAACAGCACGGTCGTGCCGGGCCTGTACGCGGCCGGCGAGGTCGCCTGCGTGTCCGTGCACGGCGCCAACCGCCTGGGCACCAACTCGCTGCTGGACATCAACGTGTTCGGCAAGCGGGCCGGCATCGCCGCCGCGGAGTACGCCGAGAAGGCCGACTTCGTGGAGCTGCCGGAGGACCCCGAGTCCCTCGTGGTCGAGCAGATCGAGCGGCTGCGGACCTCCACCGGCACCGAGCGGGTGGCGATCATCCGCCGGGAGCTGCAGGAGACCATGGACGCCAACGTCATGGTGTTCCGCACCGAGCAGACGATCAAGACGGCGGTCGAGAAGATCGCCGAGCTCCGGGAGCGCTACAAGAACGTGGCGATCCAGGACAAGGGCAAGCGGTTCAACACGGACCTCCTGGAGGCCGTCGAACTGGGCAACCTGCTGGACCTGGCCGAGGTCATGGCGGTTTCCGCCCTGGCCCGCAAGGAGTCCCGCGGTGGTCACTACCGCGAGGACTACCCCAACCGCGACGACGTCAACTTCATGCGCCACACCATGGCGTACCGCGAGGTCGGCGCCGACGGGTCCGAAACCGTCCGTCTCGACTACAAGCCGGTCGTCCAGACCCGCTACCAGCCGATGGAGCGTAAGTACTGATGGCAACCCCCGTTCTGGACAAGGTGGAGGCGGAGTCCGCCGCCTCCCCCTACATCACCGTCACTTTCCGCGTCCGCCGGTTCAACCCGGAGGTCTCGGCCGAGGCGACCTGGGAAGACTTCCAGCTGGAGATCGACCCCAAGGAGCGCGTCCTCGACGGTCTGCACAAGATCAAGTGGGACCTCGACGGCACCCTGACCTTCCGTCGGTCCTGCGCGCACGGCATCTGCGGCTCGGACGCCATGCGGATCAACGGCAAGAACCGTCTGGCCTGCAAGACGCTGATCAAGGACATCAACCCCGAGAAGCCGATCACGGTCGAGCCCATCAAGGGCCTCACGGTCCTGAAGGACCTGGTCGTGGACATGGAGCCGTTCTTCCAGGCGTACCGGGACGTCATGCCGTTCCTGGTCACCAAGGAGACCAACGAGCCGACGCGGGAGCGCCTGCAGTCCGCGGAGGACCGGGCCCGCTTCGACGACACGACGAAGTGCATCCTGTGCGCGGCCTGCACCTCGTCCTGCCCGGTCTTCTGGAACGACGGCCAGTACTTCGGCCCGGCGGCCATCGTCAACGCCCACCGGTTCATCTTCGACAGCCGTGACGAGGCCGGTGAGCAGCGCCTGGAGATCCTCAACGACAAGGACGGCGTCTGGCGCTGCCGCACCACCTTCAACTGCACCGACGCCTGCCCGCGCGGCATCGAGGTGACGAAGGCGATCGCGGAGGTGAAGCGGGCGCTGATCACGCGCCGCTTCTGACCTTCCCTCGCACGCGACGACGAGGGCCCCGTTCCGTCCGGAACGGGGCCCTCGTCGTGCTGTGCCCGGCGTCGTCGCCGGATGCGCGGACGGTCAGCCGCGCAGGACGCGACCCTGCGAGTCCGTGCGGTCGTTGCTCGTGAAGAAGAGGATGGCGTCGATCAGGGCCCAGAAGCCCAGACCGCCGCAGGTCAGCAGCTGGGCGATGCCCACACCCACGGAGCCGACGTAGAAGCGGCCGATGCCCAGGCCTCCGAGGAAGAGCTGGAGGATGCCGGCGACGATCTTCGACTTGTCGGAGTACGGGCGGCCCTGCGGGTCGTAGCCGTAGGGGGCGTCAGGGGTGGGGACAGTCATGGCTGGTGCTCCTGGGGAGTGGTGACAACAACCGGAGTGGGAACCTCCGGCGCCAGGGAGCCCGACTGCCCGGTCACCCGGCATCCGTGCGCGACCGCGTGAGCGTCGACGCGCGTCGACCGGATGCGGCCGTCCCCCCTGCGCCCTGGGAGCATAAAGATCCTGTAGGTCGGCACGGGAGGGGGTTCGAAGGAAAGTTCCCGTTCCGTGATCAAATTCGGCCAACTTGCAAGCATTTGAGTCCGGAACGGCGCTAGACGATATTGCGGACCACGGTCCACGCCACCGCCACCAGCAGCACCGCCGCCTGCGTCCGGGTGCTCGGCCGGGGGTGCCAGCGGCGCCCGCGCAGCCCCTCCAGGGCCCAGGTGCCGAGCATCGCCAGCGCGAACGGTGCGGCGAGCAGCAGCATCCTGTTGTCCAGCCAGGCCTGGGTGAAGCGGCCGTGCATCAGGTCGTACACCATGCGCGTGCCGCCGCAGGCGGGGCAGAGCAGCCCGGTGACGTACCGGAAGGGGCACTGGGGCAGCAGGTGACCGGGCTGGTGCGGGTCGGTGACGTAGAGGTACGCGGCGCCCGTAACCCCGGCACACAGCACCGCGAGCGGAGCCGTGGCCGGATGCCGCAGCAGCCGGCCGCGCACCGCGCCGGGCGCCGTGTCAGCCACGCAGGATCCGGCCCTCGGCGTCGGTGTTGTCGTTGCCCGTCAGCAGCATGATGCCGTCGATCAGGGCCCAGATGCCGAAGCCGCCGCAGGTGAGGAGCTGGGCGATGCCGATCCCGACGTGGCCCATGTAGAAGCGGCCGATGCCGAGGGTGCCCAGGCTGAGCTGGAGGACACCGGCGACGATCTTCGACTTGTCGGAGTAGGGGCGGCCGTAGGGGTCGTAGCCGTAGGGGGCGTTGGGGTCGTACTGCATCCCCGGCGGCGGGTAGCCACCGGGGGGCGCGTAGCCACCGGGAGGCGGCGGGTACGCGCCGGGAGGCGGCGGGTACGCGCCGGGGGGCGGCGGGTACGCGCCGGGGGGCGGCGGGTACGCGCCGGGGGGCGGGTAGCCACCGGGGGGCGGCGGGTAGGCGCCGGGCTGCTGGTTGGGATATCCGTATCCCGGGGCCTGGTTGGGCTGCTGCGGCTGCTCGGACACGGTGGCTCCACTCATCGACTGCCTGTGAACTGACGGTCATATTGCAGGAAGACCGGCCGAAACGAAACATCGGGGTGCCGCCCGGCGTCCGGCCCGTCCAGCCCTCCAACCCTCCGGCCCTCCCTCCAACCCTCCAGCCCTCCAACCCTCCAGCCCTCCGGCCCGAACGAGTGACCCGGCGACCGCTCCGCGCTCGGCCTCCCGGTCCCGGCGGATCGCCCACCTAATCTGATGGCATGTCAGATGACGAGTCGTACGAGCTGCTCGGGTTCGACAACGTGCTGCTGCCCGTCGGGAATCTGAGCGAGGCCGTGGGGTTCTACGAGCGGGCCGGGTTCGCGGTGGCGTTCCACCTCCAGGAGGCCGGCATCGCACTGCTGAAGGTCGGGGGCGAGACGCCGGGGATCCTGCTGCGCGAGGAGGAGTCCGGGCACCGTCCGCCGCCGTGGCCCTCGCCGCGGGTGTGGCTGGAGGTGCCGGACGCGCGGACGGCGGCGCGCGCCCTCATGAGGGCAGGGATCGACCTGCTCGACGAGCCCTTCGCCGTGGCGACCGGCTGGACCGTCGAGATCGCCGACCCCTGGGGCAACGTCCTCGGCTTCACCGACTACGGCAAGCGGCCCGAGCTGGGCCGCAGACCGTAGGCGGAACCCTTCTGCGCCGAGTGTGTTGAACGCGTTCAAAAACAGGTCTAGAGTCTGTCACGCCAGCATTTTGAACGCGTTCAAAAGAAGGGGTGGGGGGCATGGACCGCACGGTCATCGCCTACGTCATCTATCTGCTCGTCAGCATCGGCCTGACCGTCTGGGTGGCCCGCACGCTCAGCAGCAACGGGCGGATCTTCCTCGCCGACGTGCTGCACGGCGACGACAGGCTCGCCGACGCCGTCAACCACCTGCTGGTGGTCGGCTTCTACCTCGTGAACCTCGGCTTCGTCGCGCTGTACCTGAGCGGCGACCAGCACATCGACGACACGCGCGGCGTCTTCGAGGCACTGTCGACGAAGCTCGGCGTGGTGCTGCTGGTGCTCGGCGCGATGCACCTGGGCAACGTGTACGTGCTCAACCGGATTCGCCGCCGCGGGGTGCTGGAGCGCGAGCAGGTGCCGCCGGTCGCGCCGCAGGACTGGGCCGCCCCCTCGGCCGGGGCGTGAGCGCGATGCCGGCCGCCGCCGGCCGGGACCGGGACGCCTCGGTGGGCGTCCCGGTCCGCGGGCTCACCGTCCTGTACGACGCCGAGTGCGCACTGTGCGCGTCCGTGCGCGACTGGCTCGTCAGGCAGCCGCAGTTGGTACCGCTGGAACTGGTCCCGGCCGGCTCCGAGCAGGCCGCGCGGCGTTTCCCGGCCCTCGACCACGGCTCCACCCTGGACGAGGTCACGGTCGTCGGCGACTCGGGCCAGGTCTACCGGGGCGCCGCCGCCTGGATCGTCGTCCTGTGGGCGCTGCGCGAGCACCGGCCGCTCGCCCACCGGCTCAGCACCCCGGCGGGCGCACGGCTCGCCCGGGGCGCGGTGCTGGCCGCCGCCAAGTGGCGCGGCGGGCAGTGGGGCGGGGCCGCGTACCGGCGCGGGGACGGGTGGACCTACGACCCCCGCCTCGGCTGGACCTACGACCCACCCGGCTGCGACGGCGGCGCGTGCGCCACTGGCTAGGCTCTGTGCGTGCCCCCGAAGAACGACGACGACGGCCCCGGTGAGGGCGTGCCCGCCAGCAAGTCCGAGCAGACCCGCGCGCTCATCCTGGAGACGGCCATGCGGCTGTTCCAGGAGCGCGGCTACGACAAGACGACCATGCGGGCCATCGCCAAGGAGGCCGGGGTCTCCGTCGGCAACGCGTACTACTACTTCGAGGGCAAGGAACACCTGATCCAGGGGTTCTACGACCGGATCGCCGCCGAGCACCGGGAGGCGGTCCGGGAGGTCCTGGCCCGGGAGAGCGACCTGGAGGCACGGCTGGCGGGCGTGCTCACGGCGTGGCTGGACATCGCCACGCCGTACCACGAGTTCGCGGTGCAGTTCTTCAAGAACGCCGCCGACCCCGACAGTCCGCTCAGCCCCTTCTCCGCCGAGTCGGAGCACGCGCGCGCGGAGGCCATCGACATCCACAAGGAGGTGCTGTACGGCGCGCGGACCAAGGTCCCGGCGGACCTGCGGGAAGTACTGCCCGAGCTGATGTGGCTCTCCCAGATGGGGCTCGTCCTGTACTGGATCTTCGACCGCACGGAGGGCCGCGAACGCAGCTACCGGCTGGCCGAACGAGGCGCCCGGCTCACCGCCCGCGGGGTGTCCCTGGCCCGCTTCCGCGTCCTGCGCCCCCTGGTGCACGAGGTGCACGACCTGTTCAAGGACTTCCTGCCGGGCATGACGAGGACGATGCCGGATCCGGCGGGCAGGGGCCGGAACACTGCGGCCGAGTGATCACCTTCGGGTGAACGGGCGCGAAGGGGACACCCGGCGCGCGGCCTGCCTACGATGATGCTCTCGACACCAGCCCCTGGGAGGCACGCGATGTCCGCCGCATCCGTCGAGCAGTCCCATGGCGACCGTCCGTTGATCGCGGAGGCCAACCGGCTCATGGACCGCAATCCGGGGTACCGCGTCGAGATCATCGGAGGCCAGATCCTCGCGTCCCCGCCGCGCAACGCCGCTCATGCCCGTGCTCTGTCGAGGTTGAGGGCGGTCTTCATCGCCTCCGGTCTGGGCGACGGTGAGAGCGAGGTTTTCGAAGGCATCGGGCTATGGCTTCCCACGGGAACCGAGGACTACGCGATCCCCGACCTGGTGGTCGTCGATGCCGATATCGACGACCACCTCGTCGAGAACAACTGCTACGCCCCCGTCTGCTTCCGCCTGGTCCTCGAAGTCACCTCCAGCAACTGGAAGACCGACCTGCGGAACAAGGTCAAGGCCTATGCAGGCGCCAAGATCCCGGTCTATGTGATCGTCGACCGCAAACACCAGCGCCTCCATGTCCTGACCGACCCCGTCGGCGACGGCTACGAGAACCACCGCCCGTACTCCCCCGGCGAGGACGCCACCCTGCCCGCCGTCATCGGCGCCGAGGTCACTCTGAGTGTCGACGAGATCCTCAAGGCCGGCCAAGTGCGGATGGGTTGACCGCGTCGGCCTCCTCCTCCGTCAGTTCCACGTCGTGGACCAGGGGGCCGTCGGTCACGACGACGTGGTGGGCGCGGGAGCCGTGGGGGGAGGCCGTGGCCGCCAGCAGGTAGGTGCCCGGGGCCGGGACCGCGACGATGTACGAGCCGTCGGCCAGGGACGTCACGCGGTCCAGTTGGCGGCCGCCCTTGGACAGCAGGGTCACGGCCGCGCCGTGGACCGGCTCGCCGTCCTCGGTCCGGATGAAGCCGTGGACCACCGAAGCGGGGCCCGGACGCGTCACAGGTGCCTCCTCGGGCTCCTCCGCCGGCTCCACCGCCAGATGCGGCAGACGGCGTTCGAGCCACGCCGGCAGCCACCAGTTGGCCCGGCCGAACAGATGCATCGCCGCCGGCACCAGCGCGGTCCGCAGCACGAACGCGTCCAGCGCGACCGCCGCCGCGAGGCCCACGCCGGCCATCGCCGCGCCCTGGTTCCCGCTCAGGACGAAGGCGAGGAAGACGCAGACCATGATCAGGGCCGCGGAGTTGATGACCCGGCTGGTCTCCGCGAGGCCCACCCGGACCGCGCGGGCGTTGTCCCGCGTGTGCACCCATTCCTCGTGCATCCGGCTCACCAGGAAGACCTGGTAGTCCATCGACAGGCCGAACAGCAGGGACAGCATGATGACCGGCAGGAACGCCTGGATCGGCCCCTCCTTGCCGAGGCCCAGCAACTCCAGGCCCCAGCCCCACTGGTAGATCGCCACCAGGACGCCGAACGACGCGGCGGCGGCGACCAGGTTCATCACGGCCGCCGTCAACGGCACCAGCAGCGACCGGAAGGCGACCAGCAGGAGCAGGAAGCCGAGGCCGACGATGGTCGCGACGAAGTACGGCAGCCGGTCGCCCGTGACGGACGCGAAGTCCTTCGAGACCGCCGTGACACCGCCGACGTGCGCCCGCACGCCGGCCCCGGGGATCACCTCGTCGCGCAGGGTGTCGATGAGCCGGTCCGTCTGCTCGGACTGCGGCAAGGTGGTCGGGACGACCTGGATGACGGTGACGCCGTGCGCGGGCGGCAGCGGTACCACCCGGGCCACCCCGCGGGTCCCGGCGATGCCCTTGACCAGCGCGGTGGTGTCACCGTCGGCCGAGACCACCTGGAGCGGCCCGTTGAAGCCCGGTCCGAATCCCTCGGCCAGCAGGTCGTACGCCCTGCGGGTCGTCGTCGAGGCGTCGTCGTTGCCCTGGTCCGTGGCGCCCAGACGCAGCGACAGCACCGGCAGCGCGAGAAGGACCATGACGACCAGCGCCAGGCCGGCGATCCAGGCGGGACGCCTCTGCACCGTGCCCGACCAGCGGGCCGCGAGCGAACTCGCCCGCTCCTCCCGCGCGGGGCCCTCGGCCGCGAGCCGCCGCCGCTGGCGCCGGCTGAGCACCCGCGGCCCGAGGAACCCGAGCAGCGCCGGCAGCAGCGTGACGGCCGCGAGCACGCTCAGCACCACCGTGAGCGAGGTGCCGATGACCACACCGTCCAGGAAGCGCAGGTTCGTCACCAGCATCCCGGCGAGCGCGATGCACACCGTGCCGCCCGCGAACAGCACCGCACGGCCTGAGGTGTTGAGGGCGACCGCCGCCGACTCCTCCGGTTCCAGACCGCGCAGCAGGCCCCGCCGGTGCCGGGTGACGATGAACAGCGCGTAGTCGATGCCGACCCCGAGGCCGATCAGCGAGGCCAGCAGCGGCGCGATGTCGGGCACGTCCGTGACATGGCTGATCAACTGGGTGGAGAACAGGCCGATTCCGACGCCGAAGACCGCAACCGCGATCGGCAGGAGCATCGCGAAGAGCGAACCGAAGGCGAGGAACAGCACGAGCGCCGCCGCCGCGAGACCGACCAGCTCGGACAGGCCCGTCGGCGGCCCCTGGATACGGGTGATCGCCTGGCCGCCCAACTCGACCCGCAGATCGCTGCGTTCGGCTGCCCGAGCGGTGTCGACCACATCCTGCACGAGCTGCTTGGGCACCTCGTTCGCCCGCTGGGTGAAGGTGAGCTGCGCGTACGCGATCGTCCCGTCCCGGCTGATCTGCGTCGCGCCCCGGGCGCCCGCGTAGGGGCTGCTGACCGCGCCGACCCCCGGCATCCGGCCGATCTCCTCCAGGGCGGGCTCGATCCGGGCACGCACCGACGCGTCCCGGACCGATCCCCCGTCGACCTTCCACACCACCGTGTCGGTGTCGCCCGCGGCCTTCGGGAACGCCTTCTCCATCAGGTCGAACGCGGACTTGGAGTCCGTGTCCGGCAGGGAGAAGACGTTCGAGTAGGCCGTCCCCCCGGCGGACGCCCCCGCGCCCACCCCGATCAGCGCCACCACCCACAGCAGCAGGACCAGCAGCCGGTGCCGGTAGCACCACCGCGCCAATGTCGTCACTCTCTCCGCTCCTTCATCCGGGTCCCCCGGGTCCTGGACACCAGCATCCGCAGCGGCGGGCGCGGACGGGCACGTGCGGCCACGACTCTCAGGGAACTCCAAAGCTCCGGCGGCCCCGCCGCCGGTCCCGCCGCGGATACTGGGGACATGACCGTCAACGAGGCAGCGCACGAAGCGGCGACGGTCCTCGTCGTCGAGGACGAGGAGTCCATCGCGGACGTCCTCGCCATCGCCCTGCGCTACCACCGCTTCCAGGTGATGACCGCGGGCACCGTCCGCGAGGCGTGCGCGCTCGCCGAGCGCACCCGGCCCGACGTGGCCCTGCTGGACGTGATGCTGCCGGACGGGGACGGCCGGGCGCTGGGCCGCGAGCTGCGCGCCCGCTGCCCCGGCCTGGCGCTGGTCTTCGTCACCGCGCGGGACGCGCCCGCGGAGATCGTCGGCGCGCTCGGCTTCGGCGACGACTACATCACCAAGCCGTTCAACATCGACGAGGTGGTCGCCCGGGTCCGCGCCGTGCTGCGCCGCACCGGCTCCGCCGACGTCCTCCCGCAGCGCCCACGGCTGCGTTACGGCGACCTGGAGCTGGACGAGACGACGTACTCGGCGCACCGCGCGGGCCGTACGGTCGAACTCACCCCCACCGAGTACGCGCTGCTGCGCTTCCTGGTGCGCAACGGCGGCCGGATCGTGCCCAAGGACCAACTCCTCAGGCACGTCTGGCAGTACGAGCACGCACCGTCCGAGTCGACCGTCGTCGAGACCTACATCAGCTATCTGCGCCGCAAACTGGACGCGCTCGGACCGCCGTTGATCACGACCCGGCGGGGCGTGGGATACGGGCTGGCATGAGGCCGCGCAGACCGCTTTCGCGGCGCCGCCGGCACGGGCTCCACTCCCTGCGCGGCAAGCTCACCCTGACCAACGTCGGGCTGCTCGCCGTGGGGATCGTGGTGGCGACCGCCGCGAGCCTGGTGGGCATGCGGCACTACCTGCTCGGCCAGATCGACAACCAGCTGATCAAGACCCGTGACTCCGTGGTGGACTCCCGGCTCACCATGCGGCAGATCGACTCGCTGGCCGCGCTGACCCTCATCCGGGACCACTTCGTACAGCCCACCGTCAACAGGCCACGCCCGGAATCCGTGTTCACCGCCGTCGGCGGCGGGGGCGAGGCCATGCCCATCGCCGGTTTCGTGCCGACCGACGCCCAGCGGTCGCTGGCCGCCGCGATCGGCGACCCGCGCGCGCTCGCCGCCGGCCGCGCACCGCACGAGGTGACGCTGCACGGCGCCACCTACCGGGCGACCGCCGCCCGTCTGACCGACGGCAACTACCTTCTGTTCGCCACCTCCACCGACGCGCTGCACCAGGGCATCGCCAAGGCCCTCAGACTGGACCTGGGCGTCGGCACGCTGCTGCTGGCGCTCCTGGCCTGCCTGACGATGTTCAGCGTGCGGCTCCGGATGCGCCCGCTGGAGGACATGGTGGAGACCTCATCGGCCATCGCCGAGGGCGACCTGACCCGGCGCGTGCCCTCGAGTCACCATCCCACCCAGGAGGTGGAACAGCTGCGCGTCGCGCTGAACTCCATGCTGCACCAGGTGGAGTCGGCGTACCGCACGCGCGAGCGCAGCGCCGCCCAGCTGCGCCGCTTCGTCGCCGACGCCTCGCACGAGCTGCGCACCCCGCTGTCGGCGATACGCGGCTACCTCCAGCTCTACGACAAGGGGATGCTGACCGAGCCCGGCGAACGCAGGCGCGCCTGGGACCGGATGAACGCCGAGGCGGACCGCATGGGGCGGCTCGTCGACGAACTGCTCACCCTGGCCCGCCTGGACCAGCGGCCCCAGCTGCGGCTGCGGAACGTCGACGTCGTCCGGCTGGTGCGGGACGCCGCCCAGGACCTGCGCGCACAGCAGCCGGAGCGGCCCTTGACGGTCGGCGCCGAGGGCGTACTGCTCGTGCACGCCGACGAGTCGGGGCTGCGGCAGGTGCTCGGCAACCTGGTGGCCAACGTGCGCGTCCACACGCCCGCCGACGTCCCGGTACGGCTCACCGCGGAGCGCGCCGACGGTGCCGTACGGCTGTGTGTCCAGGACAAGGGGCCCGGGCTGGCGGAGGAGGACGCGGCACGCGTCTTCGACCGCTTCTTCCGTGCGGGCGGCGGTGCGGGCAGCGGACTCGGCATGGCCATCGTCCAGGGGGTGGCCGAAGCACACGGCGGGCAGGTGGCCGTCCGCACCGACCCCGGGGAGGGGTTCGCGGTGACGGTCACGCTGCCCGCGCAGGCCCGTTCGTAGCGGTCAGATCCAGTCGAGCTTCCAGAGCCGGAAGCTGCCCGTGCCGTCCGACAGGTACTGGCCGCCGCCGACGTCCTCGTTGCTGACCACGTACTCCTTGCGCTGCCACAGCGGGATCAGCGGCACATCGGCGGCGACGTTCGCCTGGAGGCTGCGGAAGTCCCCGGCGATCCGGCCCCGATCGGCGTACTGCTGGGTGTCCCGGATGAGGCCGTCGACGGCCTTGCTGCTGTAGCCGGTCCTCATCGTGCTGCCGGTGCCGACGAGGGCGCCGCCGAACGTGTCGGGGTCCGGGTAGTCGGGCACCCAGCCGACCGCGTACGCGTCGAGCTTGCCGCCCGCCCAGAGCTTCTGGAACTCGGACCACTCGTAGCCCTTGAGGTCGACCTTGAACAGGCCGCTCGCCTCGAGCTGCCGCTTGAGCTCCGCGGCCTCCTCGCCGGCGGCGCCGCGCCCCTGGCCGTAGCCGTAGGTGAAGCGCACCGGGACGGACACGCCGGCCTCGGTCAGCAGCTCGCTGGCCTTCTGGGCGTTCTGCGTCGGGTAGGCGTCGAAGAAGGACGTGTTGTGGCCCGTGATGCCGGCCGGGATCAGCGAGTACAGCGCGTCCACGGTTCCGTCGTACACGCCGCCGGCCAGCTTCTCGCGGTTGATCAGCCAGGCGATGGCCTGCCGGACGCGGACGTCGTGCAGCGGCGAGGAGGCACGGGTGTTGAGGTACAGGTTGCGGGTCTCGGAGCTGTCGGACACCGACAAGCGCATCTTGGGGTCGCTGGGGTTGAGTCCGGCGAGGAGCTTCGGGGGCAGGTTGCGCGTGGCGACGTCGACCTGCTTGCCCGTCCAAGCCTTCTCCAGCTCGGCCGGGCTCTCGAAGTAGCGCAGCGCGACCGGTCGTCCGATGCTGCTGATGGCGCCCTTGTAGGCGTCGTTCGGCTCCAGGTCGGCGCGCTTGTCCTTGGCGTACCCCTTGAGCCGGTACGGCCCAGTGCCGTCGGCCGCGGTGCCGGTGCGCAGCCCGCTGGCCGGGTAGCGGGTGCGGTCGACGATGGAGCCGGCGCCCGTGGCCACCTTCAGCGGGAAGGTGGCGTCCGGGGTCGACAGGTGGAATGTGACGGTCATGCCGTCGGCCTCCACCGAGCGGAGGGTCGACATCAGCGCGGAGGGGCCGACGTCGGCGTTGATCTTCTTGATCCGGTCGAAGGAGAACTTCACGTCCTCGCCGGTCATCGTGCGCCCGCTGGGGAACTCGATGCCCTCGCGCAGTTCGCAGCGGTAGGTGCGCAGTCCACCGCCGGTGAAGTTGCAGTCCTTGGCCGCGTCCGGCACGGGTGTGACACCACCCGGCTCGAAGGTCAGCAGGGACTGGAACACGTTGCTGTACAGCGCCCAGGAGCCGGCGTCGTACGCTCCCGCCGGATCCAGCGACGTGACCGCGTCCGTCGTGCCCACGACGATCGCGTTGCCCTTGTCGTCCTTCGACGGCAGCAACTGCCAGCCGCCCACCCCCACGACCGCCAGCACGACCAGCGTCGTGAGGATCCGCATGCGAACCGACCGCATCCGTACCCTCCCCAGACCCCTTTTGGGCCCTTATGCACAAACCACACACCTGAGTGGCGCCCGTTACCTAATCACACGCATTTCGGCAGGCGGAAACCGGGTCTGGGGAGAATGCGAAGAAGTTACGAAGACTTGTTGTTCGAGCGTTTCGGGGAGGGTTACGCGGTCTCTACGCCTGCCTGGAGGCGAGCTGGACGACGGTGATGTCGGAGGGGGCGCCGACCCGTGTGGGCGGGCCCCAGGCGCCCGCGCCGCGGCTGACGTACAGCTGGGTGTCGCCGTAGCGCTCCAGGCCCGCGACGGTCGGGTTGGCGGCGGCCGCGAGGATGCTGCCGGGCCAGAGCTGGCCGCCGTGGGTGTGGCCGGAGAGCTGGAGGTCCACACCGTGCCGGACGGCCTCGTGGATCTGCACCGGCTGGTGGGCGAGCAGTACACACGCGCGTGCTGTGTCCCGGTCGCCGAGCGCCCGCTCGAAGTCGGGGCCCTGCCCCTCGCTCTCGCCCCGTACGTCGTTGACTCCGGCCAGGTCGAAGGCGGGCAGCTCGGTGCGCGCGTTCTCCAGAGGGAGCAGGCCGAGACGGCGCACCTCCCGCACCCACTGCTCGGCGCCGGAGAAGTACTCGTGGTTGCCGGTGACGAAGTACGCGCCGTGCCGCGCCCGGAGCCCGGCCAGCGGTGCCGCCGCCGGTCCGAGGTCCTTCACGCTGCCGTCCACCAGGTCCCCGACGACGGCGATGAGGTCGGGCTGGGTCGCGTTGACCGTGTCGACGACCTTCTGCGCGAAGCCGCGCCCGAGGACGGGTCCGAGGTGGACGTCGCTGACGACGGCGATCCGGTACCCGTGCGCCGCCCGCGGCAGCTTCGCCAGCGGCACGGTCACCCGCTTCACCCGCGGCCCGCGCAGCACCCCGTAGGTCCCGTACCCGACGGTCCCGAGAGCCACCGCCGCGGCGCCTCCCCCGACGACCCGTGACACGAACAGCCGCCGGCCGGGAAGGCCGCGCGGAGCCGACGAGGCGGCCACCGGGGCCCGGCCCGGACGGCCGGGGGCCGAAGGGGCATCGGTCGCGGCGGGATCAGCGGCTCCCGGCGGCACCTCGGTCGCGACGGCGGCCGCCTTCGCCGCGGGCTCCGCCTCGCCCCCGGGCACGAGCGCCCGGCCGGAGGCCGAAGGTGCCTCAGGTGCGGACCGATCGCCCGCCCCGGCCCCGGAACGGGGCACCGACGGGCCGCCGAGCATCGGCTCGGCGGCGGACGACGCCTCCACGGCGGTGGCCGGCTCGCGGACGGAAGCCGGCACATGGGCGGACACCGGCCCGTCGGCGGACCGCCGGACGGCGGCGGATGTCTGCACGGTGGCGGGTTCCTGCACGGTGGCGGGTTCCTGCGCGGTGGCGGGTTCCTGCGCGGTGGCGGGTTCCTGTGCGGTGGCGGGTTCCTGTGCGGCAGGCCCCGGGGTGCCCGGGTCCGGTGCGGCCGTCCGCGGCCCGGTGGGCAGGAGGCGGCGCAGGAGGGGGCGGAGGGGCTCCGCCGCCAGGGTGGCCAGGAGCAGGTACAGCACCAGGGCGAGCCAGAGGAAGCCGGGCCAGGCCAGGGTGCGCTGGAGCCAGAAGGGGGCGCCGGCCTGCTCGGTGACGAGGGCCCCGACGGCCAGCACCCAGCCGCCCGCGATCAGGACCGCGCCCGCGCGGCGTACCGGACCGGGTCCGCGGGTGGTGTCGCGGAACAGGCGGCGCCACAGATACCAGTTGGCCGCCACCACCCCGCTGAGCACGAGCAGCGCCACGAGCACGAAGACGACCACCATGCCGTCCGTTCCTTCCGCCTGATGCCTGGTGTGCCGGCCCCCGCCCCCGCGCAAGGCCCCGTGGAGCTGTCCGGAACGCTATGACGTCCGGCGCAGTGCGCGCAGTCCCCGCAACCCGATGCCCCCGATGACCGTCCCCAATACGAAGGAGACGACGGCCAGCGCCAGATGCACCCAGAAGTACGCCGTCGGGTGCCCGTGGTCGAACGCCAGACCGCTGCCGTCCTTGATGAGATTTTTAACGAAAGTGACCCAAATGACCCAACTCCACACCCCGAAGGCGAGCAGGAACCAGGAGACGGGGCGGCTGAGCTTCATACCTTCAGTATCGCCGTCCGGAACCGGGCTCCGCGTCCGGGGTGGGAGGGCGGACGGCACGCCACTGCCCGCGCCCGGTACGTTTCCGACCGTGCCCGCACCCAATAAGATCATCAGCCGATCACTGGTGATCACCTCCGCCGCCCTGCTGTCCGCCTCGCTGGCCGCGCCCGCCGCTCTCGCCGCGCCTGTCCCCTCGGCCACTCCCCCGGCCCGGATGTCCGCCGTCGGCGGCGCCCGCCTGGGCCTGCCCGGCACACAGGTCGATCTCGGCAACGGCGCCCCCGTGCTGCCCAAGGACCTCACCGCCCGCTCCTGGATCGTGGCCGACGCAGAGTCCGGCGCGGTGCTCGCCGCGCACAACGCGCACTGGCGGCTGCCTCCGGCCAGCACGCTGAAGATGCTGTTCGCGGACACCGTGCTGCCGAAGTTCCCCCGGACGCAGACGCACAAGGTCACCCCGGCCGACCTGGCCGGCGTGGGCGCCGGTTCCAGCCTGGTCGGCATCAAGGAGAACGAGACCTACACGGTCCACGACCTGTGGCTGGGCGTGTTCCTCCGCTCCGGCAACGACGCCGTGCACGTGCTGTCCGCGATGAACGGCGGCACAAAGCCGACCGTGGAGGACATGAACGCGCACGCGCAGGAACTCCAGGCGCTCGACACCAACGTGGTGAGCCCGGACGGCTACGACGCCGACCACCAGGTCTCGTCGGCGTACGACCTCACACTGTTCGCCCGTTCGGGGATGCAGAAGAAGGACTTCCGCGAGTACTGCTCGACCGTGCGGGCGTCGTTCCCGGGCGAAACCAGGAAGAACAAGAAGGGCAAGACCTCCCGCGGCTCCTTCGAGATCCAGAACACCAACCGGCTGCTGAGCGGTGACTACGACATCCCGGTCTACCAGGGCATAGCCGGGGTGAAGAACGGCAACACCACCCACGCGGGAGCCACCTTCACCGGCGTCGCCGAGCGCGACGGCCGCGTGCTGCTGGTGACGGTGATGAACCCGAGCAAGCCGGACCACAACGAGGTCTACAAGGAGACCGCCAAGCTCTTCGACTGGGGCTTCGCCGCCCTGGGCAAGGCGCGCCCGGTGGGCGAGCTCGTGCCGCCCAGGAGCGCCGCCGAGGCGAAGGCGGAGCCGGGCGCCGAGCCCTCCGCGAGCCGGACCGACGACGGCTCGTCCTCCGCGGCCATGGCGCACGCGTCCGTCCAGAACGGCTCCCGCGGGGCGGGGATCGCCCTGGGAGTCGCCGGTGGCGTGCTGGTGCTGCTCGCGGCCGGGGCCTTCCTGGTCAACCGCCGCTGGCCGCTGCCGGACCTGATGCGCCGGCGGAACCGCCCCTGAGATCGACGGCCCGGCCGCCGTCGCCGCCCCCGTCCTCGTCGGGCGCACCGCTCCCGTCGTCCGCACCGCTCTGCGTCGCCGTCCAGGCGGCGCAGTACAGGACCAGCTTGGACGTGAAGTTGATCCACAGCAGCAGGGCGACGGGGACCCCGAAGGCGCCGTACATGCTCTTCGCCGCCACGCCCTGGATGTAGCCGCTCAGCAGCAGCTTCAGCAGTTCGAAGCCGACCGCGCCGAGCAGCGCGGCGACCAGCAGCCGGTGGCGCGGCGGCTCGACGCCGGGCAGCAGGGTGAGGACGTACAGCAGGACCAGGAAGTCGGCCAGCACGGCGACCGCGAACGCGACGATCCGCAACACGACGCTGCCCCAGCCGTGTTCGGCCAGCCCGATCTCCCGGGAGACGTAGCCGACGGCGGCCGAGGCGATGGTGGACACGACGAGCGTGACCAGCATCGCGCCGCCGAGGCCGATCAGGACGCCCGCGTCCTTCACCTTGCTCATCAGCGGGTTCTCCTCCGGGTCGGGCAGCTCCCAGACGGCGCGCAGGCAGTCCCGCGTCTGGGCGACCCAGTTGACGCCGGTCAGCAGCAGGGCGGCACCGGCGATGAGCCCGACCGTGCCGGCGTTCTGCACCAGGGCACTGATGTCCAACTGCTGCCCCAGGCCCGGGAACTGCTGGACGATCTTGTTCTGGAGCGTGTGCTGCCGCTGCGGACTGAGCGTGGCCGCGCCGACCGCGGCGGCCACCGTCAGCAGCGGGAACAGCGCGATGAAGCTGATGAACGTCATGGCGGCGGCCAGTCGCGACCACTTGACCCGGTCCAGACGTTCGTACGACCGCCACGCGTGCGTGGTCATCAGGCGGGCCACCCACGGCCCGACGACGGGAAGCTTCTTCAGCCAGTCCATGATTCGCACTGTGCCCGCTCCGCGGCAACGTGAACACCGCGTTTCTGCGTCAAAACACGCATAACCGGACGATACAGTCGTCTGCCGTGAAGGATGCCCCCGGTCTCTCGCGTCTTCCCCGGTCACTGCTCGTCCTCGGCGGCACATCCGAGATCGCCCTGGCCACCGTGCGCCGCCTGATCGCCCGCCGCACCCGGACCGTCTGGCTGGCGGGCCGCCCCTCACCGGCCCTCATGGAGGCCGCCGCGCATCTGCGCACCCTGGGGGTGGAGGTGCGCACCGTGCCCTTCGACGCACTGGACTGCGCCTCGCACGAGACGGTCCTCGGCAAGGTCTTCGCCGAGGGCCGTATCGACATGGTCCTGCTGGCCTTCGGCGTCCTCGGCGACCAGGCGTACGACGAGCGGGTGCCGCTGAACGCGGTCCGGGTCGCGCAGACGAACTACACCGGGGCGGTGTCCGTGGGCCTGGTGGCCGGGCTGGGGCTGCAGAACCAGGGGCACGGCTCGCTGGTGGTGCTCTCCTCGGCCGCGGGCGAACGCGCCCGCCGCGCGGACTTCATCTACGGCTCCAGCAAGGCCGGCCTCGACACCTTCACCCAGGGCCTGGGCGACGCGCTGTACGGCACCGGGGTGCACGTCATGGTCGTACGGCCCGGATTCGTGCGCTCCTGGGCGACCGCCGGCCGCGAGGCCGAACCCTTCACCGTCACCCCCGAGCAGGTCGCCACCGCCGTCGAACTCGGCCTGCGCAGGCGCTCGGAGACGGTGTGGGTGCCCGGTGTGCTCCGGGTGGTGACGACCGTGCTGCGGCATCTGCCGCGCGCGGTCTACCGGCGGCTGCCGCTGTAGCGGTCCGGGCGGTGTCCGTTCGCAGCCGTGCGGCAAGGCCCCGGGGGGAGGTGCCTACCGGGCGGGCAGCGTGCGGCGGTCCACGGGGGCCGCCTGCGAAGGCACCACCGCACTGCCGCCGAAGCCGAACTCCCGCAGCTTGCGCCACACCCCGTCGGGACCCTGTTCGTGCAGGGCGAACCCGGTGCACGCCCACTCGGCCTCGTACCCGGCCAGCTCCTCGAAGGCGCGGTCCATCGCCGCGTCGTCGATGCCGTGCGCCACCGTCACGTGCGGGTGGTAGGGGAACTGGAGTTCGCGCGCCACCGGCCCGGAGGGGTCGCGGACCTGCTTCTGCAGCCCTGCGCACGCCTCGGCGCCCTCGACGACGCGCACATAGACCACCGGGGACAGCGGCCGGAAGGTGTCCGTGCCGGACAGCCGCATGGTGAAGGGACGCCCGGCCGCGGCCACCTCCGTCAGATGGGCCTCCACGGCCGGCAGCTCCGCGGAGTCGACCTCCGTCGGCGGGAGCAGGGTGACGTGCGTGGGGATGCCGTGAGCCGCGGCGTCGCCGAAGCCCGCGCGCCGCTGCTGGAGCAGGCTGCCGTGGGGCTCCGGGACCGCGATCGACACGCCGATCGTTACGGTCCCCACGTCGTCTCCTTCGTCGTGCCGGATGTGTTCTTCTGTTTCGTTCTCAGCCGTTTCATCACCGCCGTCCGGCTATGACTGTACGACCACCGCACCGTTGTGGGCAGGCGCAGCCGCAGTGATGTACAGCGCTATGCCCCGCGGTGCGCGTGTGCGGTGGTGCGCCTCAGTGCTTGGCGGGCAGGAAACCCACCCGGTCGTACGCCTGGGAAAGGGTCTCCGCCGCGACCGCGCGCGCCTTCTCCGCGCCCTTGGCCAGGATCGCGTCCAAGGTCTCCGGGTCGTCCAGGTACTGCTGGGTCCGCTCCCGGAACGGCGTCACGAACTCCACCATGACCTCGGCGAGGTCCGTCTTGAGCGCACCGTAGCCCTTGCCGGCGTACTTCTCCTCCAGTTCGCCGATACCCGCCCCGGTTAGCGTCGAATAGATCGTCAGGAGGTTGCTGACGCCCGCCTTGGTCTCCGGGTCGTAGCGGATGACGGTGTCGGTGTCCGTCACCGCGCTCTTGACCTTCTTGGCGGTGGCCTTCGGGTCGTCCAGGAGATTGATGAGGCCCTTCGGCGTCGACGCCGACTTGCTCATCTTGATCGTCGGGTCCTGGAGGTCGTAGATCTTCGCCGTCTCCTTGAGGATGTACGCGTCCGGGACGGTGAAGGTCTGGCCGAAGCGGCCGTTGAAGCGCTCGGCGAGGTCGCGGGTGAGCTCGATGTGCTGGCGCTGGTCCTCGCCGACCGGCACCTCGTTGGCCTGGTAGAGCAGGATGTCGGCGACCTGGAGGATCGGGTACGTGAACAGGCCGACGGAGGTCCGGTCGGTGCCCTGCTTGAGGGACTTGTCCTTGAACTGGGTCATGCGGCCGGCCTCGCCGAAGCCGGTGAGGCAGTTCATGACCCAGGCGAGCTGGGCGTGCTCGGGGACGTGGCTCTGGACGAACAGTGTGCAGCGGGCCGGGTCCAGACCGGCGGCCAGCAGCTGGGCGGCGGCGAGCCGGGTGTTGGCCCGCAGCTCGGCCGGGTCCTGCTGGACCGTGATCGCGTGCAGGTCGACGACCATGTAGAAGGCGTCGTGGGTCTCTTGAAGGGCCACCCACTGGCGTACGGCGCCGAGGTAGTTGCCGAGGTGGAACGATCCGGCGGTGGGCTGGATTCCTGAGAGCACGCGGGGTCGGTCAGTCGCCATGCTCACCATTCTCTCAGGTAAGGGGGCCCGATCCGGAACCGGCCGGAAACTGGTGGGAACCGGATCCCGGCGCGCGGTGCGGCAAGGCTGTGACAACGCGGGACGGGGCCGCGGCGTCGGTGAGGCCGCGGTGACCGCCCGCAGGGATGAGACGGGGAACACTGTGCACGCCGCGGATATGCCGCGCGGCGGCCCGGCGCTGTGCCGGACCGCCGCGGGAGGAACCACGACAGGAGCCGATCGAGCTGTGAGCCCCGTGATCCGCGGATCCCGTGATCCTTCGTCCCCCGTGGGCGCGGGTCAGCCGAGGTCGATCTCCGGGTAGAGCGGGAAGCCCGCCACGAGGTCCGTGGCCCGGTGGGAGATCTCGTCCGCGATCTTGGGGTCGAGGACGTGCTGGGCCTTGGAGGGGGTGCCCTTGCCGGTGGTGCCGGGCTCGGTGGCCGTCAGGACACGGTCGATCAGGCCTGCGACCTCGTCCATCTCGGCGGTGCCCAGACCGCGGGTGGTCAGCGCGGGGGTGCCGATACGGATGCCGGAGGTGTACCAGGCGCCGTTGGGGTCGGCCGGGATCGCGTTGCGGTTGGTGACGATGCCGGACTCGAGCAGCGCGGCCTCGGCCTGGCGGCCGGTGAGTCCGTAGGAGGAGGCGACGTCGATCAGGTTGAGGTGGTTGTCGGTGCCGCCGGTGACGAGGGTGGCACCACGGCGCGTCAGGCCCTCGGCGAGCGCGCGGGAGTTGTCGACGATGCGCTGGGCGTAGTCCTGGAAGGAGGGCTGCCGGGCCTCGGCCAGGGCGACGGCCTTGGCGGCCATGACGTGCGGGAGGGGACCGCCGAGGACCATCGGGCAGCCCCGGTCGACCTGGTCCTTGAGGGAGTCGTCGCACAGGACCGTGCCGCCGCGCGGGCCGCGCAGGGACTTGTGGGTGGTGGTGGTGACGATCTGGGCGTGCGGGACCGGGTCGAAGTCGCCGGTGAGGACCTTGCCGGCGACCAGGCCCGCGAAGTGGGCCATGTCGACCATGAGCGTGGCGCCGACCTCGTCGGCGATCTCACGCATGATCCGGAAGTTCACCAGGCGCGGGTAGGCGGAGTAGCCGGCGACGATGATCAGCGGCTTGAACTCGCGGGCGGAGGCGCGCAGGGCCTCGTAGTCGAGGAGGCCGGTGGCCGGGTCGGTGCCGTAGGAGCGCTGGTCGAACATCTTCCCGGAGATGTTCGGGCGGAAGCCGTGGGTGAGGTGCCCGCCGGCGTCCAGGGACATGCCGAGCATGCGCTGGTTGCCGAAGGCCCGGCGCAGTTCGGCCCAGTCCGCGTCGGAGAGGTCGTTGACCTGGCGGACCCCGGCCTTCTCCAGGGCGGGTGCCTCCACGCGCTGGGCGAGGACGGCCCAGAAGGCGACGAGGTTGGCGTCGATGCCGGAGTGCGGCTGGACGTAGGCGTGGCGGGCGCCGAAGAGTTCCCTGGCGTGCTCTGCGGCCAGCGACTCGACGGTGTCGACGTTGCGGCAGCCGGCGTAGAAGCGGCGGCCGACGGTGCCCTCGGCGTACTTGTCGCTGAACCAGTTGCCCATGGTCAGCAGGGTGGCCGGGGAGGCGTAGTTCTCGGAGGCGATCAGCTTGAGCATCTCGCGCTGGTCGGCGAGCTCCTGGCCGATGGCGTCGGCCACGCGCGGCTCGACGGCGCGGATCACGTCGAGGGCGGCACGGAAGGCGGTGGACTCGTTGGACAGGGGCGCGGTGTTCTCAGGCATCGGGACCTCCGGACGTGGCATCGGCGTTCACGTTACGGCCCAGGCGCACGGCACACTTTCCGTTCGGGCCGCTCCCCGATGGTCGGTCCCATCCCAGCGCGCCAGTCACGGCCCGTCGTCAGCCTACCGGGCCCACCTCACGGCACCGTTCCCGTGTCCGCCATGCGAGCGAGGAACGGCTGCTGGACCGCGGGGTCCTGGATCGGGCGACGCCCGGACACCCTGCTCCCCTAGAGTCGCCTCGTGTTCTTCGGAATGGTGTGCGCGCTCGGCGCGGCGGTGTGTTTCGGGACGGCGACGGTGCTCCAGGCCATCGCCGCGCGCGCCGCGGCGGACACCGGCGGGGGCGGGGAGGCGGCGCTGCTGCTGCGGGCGGTGCGGCAGTGGCGGTATGTGGCGGGCCTGGGCCTGGACGGCCTCGGGTTCCTGCTCCAGATCGCGGCCCTGCGCTCACTGCCCATCTACGTGGTCGGCGCGGCCCTCGCCGCCAGCCTCGCGGTGACGGCGGTGACCGCGTCCCGGCTGCTGCGGGTGCGGCTCAGTTCGCTGGAGTGGTCGGCGGTGGGCGTCGTCTGCGCCGGTCTGGCCATGCTGGGCCTGGCCTCGGGCACGGAGGGCCACGAGGACGGCTCGGCGGCGCTGAAGTGGGCGATGCTCGGCGCGGCGCTGGCCGTGCTGCTGCTCGGGGCGGTCGGCGGCCGTCTGCCCGAGCGCGTGCGTGCCCTGCTGCTCGGCCTGGGAGCGGGCTTCGGCTTCGGCGTGGTCGAGGTGACGGTGCGGCTGATCGACTCGCTCGCCCCGTCGGTGCTGTTCACCAACCCGGCGGCCTACGCGCTGCTCATCGGCGGTGGAGCCGCCTTCCTGCTGCTGACCTCGGCCCTCCAGCGCGGTTCGGTGACCACGGCCACCGCGGGCATGGTCATCGGCGAGACGATCGGCCCCGCGGCTGTCGGAGTGGTGTGGCTGGGCGACCGCACCCGCGAGGGCCTGGCCTGGCTCGCGGTGCTCGGCTTCGCGGTGGCGGTGGCGGGCGCCCTGGCGCTGGCGCGGTTCGGGGAGGCACCGGTCGAGCAGGGGCCGGTCGAGGAGCTGCCTGCCACGAAGGCGTGAGCACCGCCCGACGGGCCGTCCGACGGGCCGTCAGGGCAGCACCCGGCACAGGGCGTCCAGGGCGGCCGCCCACGCGTGGTCCGGTGGGGTGCCGTACCCGACGACCAGCGCGTCCAGCGGTGCCACGGCGGCCTGCTCGTGGCGGAAGCGGGACAGTCCGTGCAGGGCGAGGCCCTGCCAGGCGGCTGCCTGGACCACCGCCGGTTCGGTGCCGGGCGGCAGGCGCAGCACGGCGTGCAGACCGGCGGCGATGCCGGTGGGGCGGACGTCGGGCGCGCGGGTGGCGAGGGCCCCGACCAGGGCGTCACGGCGGCGCCGGTAGCGCAGCCGGGCCGAGCGCACATGACGGTCGTAGGCGCCGGAGGTGATGAACTCCGCGAGCGTCAGCTGGTCCAGCACCCCGCAGGTGTCGGAGGGGCCCTTGGCCGCGGTGGCCTCCTCCATGAGGGACGGGGGCAGGGCCATCCAGGCCAGGCGCAGTCCGGGGGCCAGGGACTTGCTCGCCGTGCCCAGGTAGACCACACGGTCGGGGTCAAGGCCCTGGAGCGCGCCGACGGGCTGGCGGTCGTAGCGGAACTCGCCGTCGTAGTCGTCCTCCAGGATCAGGCCGCCGGTGCGCCGGGCCCAGTCGGTCACGGCCGCGCGCCGGCCGGGGTGCAGGGGCACGCCCATCGGGAACTGGTGGGCGGGGGTGAGCAGGACCGCCCCGGGTCCGGCCAAGTCGCCGGTGACGGTGCCGAGTCCGTCGAAGGGCAGGGGACGGGTACGCAGGCCCGCGCGGGCGAGGATGTCCCAGTGCACGTCGAGGCCGTACGACTCGACGGCGACCGTGGTGACGCCGCGGGCCCGCAGCACCGTGCCGAGGATCCGCAGTCCGTGCGAGAAGCCCGCGCAGACCAGCAGGTGGTCGGGGTCGGTGCGGACGCCCCGGACCCGGGCGAGATGCCCGGCCAGGGCGGTGCGCAGTTCCGGGCGGCCGCGCGGGTCGCCGTAGCCGAGGGCGTGGTGGGGCGCGGTGGCCAGGGCGCGGCGGGCGGCCTTGAGCCACTGCGTGCGGGGGAAGGAGGCGAGGTCCGGGGTGCCGGGGACGAGGTCGTGGACGGGGCGGGGGCGTTCGCGGGGCTGCCGGGCCGCGCCGGCCCGCCGGGCGTCCGCGCTCGGCGACGGCCCGAACGGCGAGGAGGGTGCCACTCTGGCCACGCGGGTGCCGGAGCCCTGGCGGGCGGTGAGCCAGCCCTCGGCGACCAGGTCGGCGTAGGCATCGGCGACCGTGTTTCGGGCGATGCCCAGGTCGGCGGCGAGGCTCCGGGAGGAGGGCAGCCGGGTTCCGGGGGCCAGACGGCCGCCGCGGACCGCCTCGCGCAGCGCGTCGGTGAGGCCGCGGCGCACGCCGGGACCGGCCGGTTCCAGATGCAGGTCCAGGCCCGTAGTGGCCCATGATTCCGCCATGGAAATGGACCATACTCCTGGGCTGCTTCGCTCATAGGGTCGGACGTATGGCTACGACGACGAACACCGGCGAACCCACGAACACCGCCGAAGGCGCCCCCGCGTACGCGCCCGAGCACGAGCCCCGTATGCAGTGGGCCAAGCACGCCCCCGAGGTCTACAAGGCAATGGTCCGGCTGGACGCGGCCGCGGGCCAGGGCCTCGATTCGCGGCTGCGGGAGCTGGTCAAGATCCGTGCCTCGCAGCTCAACCACTGCGCGTTCTGCCTGGACATGCACACGAAGGACGCGCTCGCGGCCGGCGAGAGCGTGGAGCGGATCGTGCAGCTGGCCGCCTGGGAGGAGTCGCGGCACTTCTATTCGGAGAAGGAGCTCGCCGCGATCGAGCTGACGGAGGCCGTCACCGTCCTCACCGACGGCTTCGTGCCGGACGAGGTGTACGAGAGGGCCGCCGCGCACTTCGACGAGGCCGAGCTGGCGCAGTTGATCGCCTCGATCACGGTGATCAACGCCTGGAACCGGTTCGGTGTGACGACCCGCGCGGTCCCGGGCCACTACACCCCCGGCCAGTACAAGTGACCGCTCCGCCCCGGGGGCCGGCCCCCGGGGCGGCGGTGGGTCAGTCCTCGCAGGCGGCGGAGGAGGGGCAGAACCAGTCCAGCGCCGTGCCGAGGACCTCCTGCTCGTCGTGGCGGCCGTCGGATTCGGGCCCGTAGGAGGCGAGCGCGTACAGCCTGCCGTCGGCGGCCTCGAAGCGTTCGTCCACGACGTACCAGGTGCCGATGTCCGGCTCGCCCTTGAGGGAGTCGGCCAGGTACTCCAGCCGGGAGCCGGTGAAGTCGCCGCTGTCCAGGTTCACCCGGGAAAGTTTCCGGAACCCCGGGGGCTTGGGCACCTTCGCGGACAGGTACAGGTCGAACGACTCGTCCGGGGAGGACTCCTGCACCTCGTACACCTGGAGCCGGTGACGGCCCGTGGCATCACGGTAGTTGACGATGTCCATGCCGTACTGGGAGGGCACGGTGGACCGCTGGTGCTGCCAGCCGTCGGGCACGGCGATGCGGAACCCCTCCGGATCGTCGTAGGCGGTGTAGCCGTCCGGCGGCTCGTGGGCCGACGGCGACGGCGTCCCGGTATCCGGTTCCGGTGCGGCGTACGTGGTGGGGGGCGGTTCGGACACGCCCGGCGTGCCGCTCGTCGTGGTGGCCACCCGGTTGCCGTCGTTCCCTCCGCCGCCCAGGCCGAGGGTCACCACCAGAGCGACGGCGACTCCCGTGGCGGCGGCCGCGCCGATCACCGTCCAGGCGGTGCGGCGGCTGTGCCCGCCGGGCACGGGGGGCGGCGGCGGGGCCGCCGCGGGCCAGGTGCCGGTGGGTGCGCCGGCGTCGGGATCCCGGACCTCGCCCGGCGGCCATGCCGGCGTGTGCGCCGGCCGGGCGGGCGGTGGCGGGCTCGCCCGCGCCACGTCCCGGGCGCCGTCCTCCCAGCGCTGGGTCTCCTCGTTCCAGTGGCGCTGTCCCCCGCTCATCGCGCTCTCACCCCAGCAGTCCCGCCACGGCACCCGCGGAGGCGAGGACGTTCAGCAACGACTGGGAGTCGGCGAGCAGCGCGCGCAGTCGCTCACGCCGGGACGGGCCGGCCTGGCCGGTCGTGTTGATGTCTTCCTCCGTATCGGCCAGTTCGGCGTCCAGCGCGGCGGTCTGCTCGGTGCCGCGCACCCGGGTCAGGTCGGCGCGCAGCTCGCGCACCGCGGCCAGCAGCTGCTCGGTGGCCTCGTCGCGCTGCGGTCCCGCGCCGTGGTGGCCGACCGCGCTGGCGTGGCTGCCGATGGCGAAGGTGCTGCCCGAGACGTTCCCCATGGTCACGTTCGGCTCATGCCGGTCGGTCATCGCTGCCCGTTCCCTTCCGCGGCTCGGTGCCGCTGCTCGCGGTCGCGTGCGAACCGACGGCGAAGGTGGAGCCCTCCACCGAGTCGATGTTCACGCCGCCGTTGCTGATGTTGACGATCTTCTGGACGAACTCGCCGGTCTGGTAGCCGGCGTCGGCGAGCGCGGCGCGCACGCCGTGCGCGATCCGGTCCTGGATCGTGCGCAGATAGCGGTCCACGTCCATCTGCTGGAACAGCGACCCGTCCGGCGCCGACCCCAGTTCACGCACCGACAGGGCGGGGCCCTCCGGCAGCGCGCCGGCGTTGCCGGACGTCAGCAGCCGCCAGCCGAGCCGGATCATCCGTCCCAGGCCGAACAGGGCGATGCCCGGGGACACCGGTACCCGTGGCACGGCGTAGGCGGCCTTGCCCAGCAGGTTGTTGCGGTTGTAGCGGTGAGCGGTGCGGTCGGCGTCCTTGAACTCCTGGCGCACCGGGTTCAGTACGTGCGGGGCGACTTCCAGCATGAGCATCCGGCCCTGGGTGTGCACGCGGACGAAGACGGTGACGACCAGCTCCCCCTCCCAGCCGTCGACCCGCGCGCACAGGAAGTGCCTCCGTTTCTCGGCGCCTTCCTCGGCCGCGCGCATCCGGTGGGTCTCGAAGGCCTGCGGATCGTACGGGGCGTCCTCGCGGCGCAGCATTCCCTCGACGGGTAGGAAGACGCACTCGCCGATCTCCAGGCGGCGCAGCCGGTCGCGCACGGGGAACGCGGCGGTCGTCGCCGATTCGCGGAGCTGTTCCAGCAGGGGGCGGACGGTCTCCAGGACCGCCCTGTTGCTCAGCGGTCGCTGCTTCTTCATGCCGTCGGGGCGCAGTTCGACGGCGAGCACCCAGGTGTCGTGCGCGGTTCCGGCCCCGCAGAAGGGGCGGGCCTCGTGATACATGGTCAACTGCTGGTGCTGTTCCGCGCGGA
Source organism: Streptomyces sp. NPDC087787 (assembly GCF_044743035.1). Classification (NCBI taxonomy): domain Bacteria; kingdom Bacillati; phylum Actinomycetota; class Actinomycetes; order Kitasatosporales; family Streptomycetaceae; genus Streptomyces; species Streptomyces sp. NPDC087787. The sequence continues at coordinate 117,973 of NZ_JBIUVQ010000011.1, read as the reverse complement.
CGCGCCCGGCCAGCCGCTGGAACCGTCCGCCCTCGGCCCGCAGCGCCGGATCGCTCGCGGCGTCCGGGAAGCGCTGAGGGGAGAGTTCCGCCGTCAACGCCCGGGTGACCTGGCCGCGACGGGCGGCGAGGCAGAGGGCGATGAGCGCGAGGACGGCGATCGAGAACCATGCCTGCGGACGGCCGACCCCGGCCTCGACCGGGGAGAGCAGGTCGGTCGGTGAGCCGCTCGACGTCCCGTACTCGCTGTAGTACCGCGACGATCTCGAGGAGGCGCCACCACCGAACAACGCGACGCCCAAGGTCAGCAGAGAGAACCAGGCCAGACCGATACGGCTGTACCACCGCAGGAACCAGGCCGGTACGCGCCGGTAGAGCGGCGGGTTGTCGCTCCTGCCCCTGACCAGGGTGGCGACGGCCAGTTGGACGCCCAGGCCGAGGAAGATCAGCAGCCAGTACCCGCTGAGCACGGCGCCCACCACCCACAGCCCGAGAATGGCTCCGTCCCAGGCCAGTTCCAGACGTCGCGCGCGCAGGGCGTGGGCCAGGACCCGCGCGGCGTCGAAGCCGAACGAAGGAGCACAGAGCCGCTGCTCGTTGAGGTACAGCTCGTCGATGACCCGGTCCCGGTACTCGCTGTCCAGGTAGGTACCCGCGCACAGCAGCCGGGTGGCCTCACTGGCGTACGGCGGCACGGGCGGGGACGCGTCCGGGGGCGTCGGCTGCGATTGCTGCGGCACGGATAAGGTGCTCACGCGACTCCCCCGAGGTGTGAACGGTCCCCAGTTCGACAGAACTGATGGCCCATCAGCATAGGGGCGCGGGAAGCCGCGCGGGAAGCGGTTTGTCAGGTGGGCACCACGGTGACACGAGCCGCACCGGCGGCACCGGCGTACGCGGGCACGAACGCGCAGGGCCCCGCTCCGGCCGGAACCGGAACGGGGCCCTGCGGACGGGCGCGGTGACTCAGATGAGGCCGAGGGAGCGGACCGCGTCGCGCTCCTCCTCCAGCTCCTTGACGGAGGCCTCGATGCGGGCGCGGGAGAAGTCGTTGATCTCCAGGCCCTGGACGATCTCGTACGCGCCGTCCTTGCAGGTGACCGGGAAGGACGAGATGAGGCCCTCGGGGACGCCGTAGGAGCCGTCCGACGGGATGCCCATGGAGACCCAGTCGCCGTCGGCGGTGCCGTTGACCCAGGTGTGCACGTGGTCGATGGCGGCGTTGGCGGCGGAGGCGGCCGACGAGGCGCCGCGGGCCTCGATGATGGCCGCGCCGCGCTTGGCGACGGTCGGGATGAAGTCCTCGGCCAGCCACTTCTCGTCGTTCACGACCTCGGCGGCGTTCTTGCCGGCGACCGTGGCGTGGAAGATGTCCGGGTACTGGGTCGCGGAGTGGTTGCCCCAGATGGTCAGGCGCTTGATGTCGGCGACCGTCGAACCCGTCTTCTTGGCGAGCTGGGTCAGCGCGCGGTTGTGGTCCAGGCGGGTCATCGCGGTGAAGCGCTCGGCGGGCACGTCCGGGGCGGCGGCCTGGGCGATCAGCGCGTTGGTGTTCGCGGGGTTGCCGACGACCAGGACCCTGACGTCGTCCGCGGCGTGGTCGTTGATGGCCTTGCCCTGCGGCTTGAAGATGCCGCCGTTGGCCTCCAGGAGGTCGCCGCGCTCCATGCCCTTGGTGCGCGGGCGGGCGCCGACGAGGAGGGCGACGTTGGCACCGTCGAAGGCGACGTTCGGGTCGTCGCTGATGTCGATGCCCTGAAGCAGCGGGAACGCGCAGTCGTCGAGCTCCATGGCCGTGCCCTCGGCGGCCTTCAGCGCCGGCGTGATCTCCAGGAGGCGCAGTTTGACCGGCACGTCCGCGCCGAGCAGCTGGCCGGAGGCGATGCGGAAGAGCAGGGCGTAACCGATCTGGCCGGCCGCGCCGGTGACGGTGACGTTCACGGGAGTGCGAGTCATGGCGTTCTCCGTAGGACAGCTGGCGGTGGGGCGTCCCTGCCCCGGGGTGCGGGATCCCGCCGCCGGCCGCTGACCGGCGGCGCCGCGATGACCGATCACTCAACGGATGATCGATCTCTTGGCGTCAAGAGAGATCCAGCCGTCAGGCTATCGCCTCTCCGGGATCTCGGACGGCCGGGCCCCTGTGGCCCGGCCCACAGAGCGGCCCGGTGACGTGGGAGAGGCGGCCGCCCGTCCGGGAGAGGAGGGACGAGGGCGGCCGCCGTATGGGGGTTGCCGGAAAACCGGACTCCCGTGGGGGTACTGTCCGCGTGCCCGGTTCGGCGGCCCCCACACCTGTCCCGTACGACTTGCCATCCGGACGGCCTCCACCGCCACTGCGGTCTCCCTGGTGCTGCGACCGGAAAGGTTCACTGGCTCGGCAAACCTTTCCGGTCACAGCACTAGCCGGTGCACCCCGTCAGTCCCGACGCCAGCGTCACGCACGCCTTGGCCTGCGTCGCGTCCCGCACCGCGACCATGGGCGTGTACGCGATCGTCTCGCCGTCCGCCGCGAGGGTGCCGCGCTCCGTGCGCGAGCCGACCGTGACCCGGACCTCGTCCCCCTGGACGGCCCGGGTGATGCGGGCCCAGGCGGCGCCGCAGGTCTTGCTGTAGCGGACCTCGACCAGGGTCGCGCCGACGGTGACGCTCTCGGCCGTGCTCACCAGGTTGCCGCTGCACCCCATGGCCTCGGCGTCCTTGCCGGTGCAGCCGTCCGCGACGCACTTGACGCCGGGCGGCAGGCTGACGTCGGCGGAGGGGGAGGGCGACTTGGTCGCGTCCGCGGCCTTCTTGCCGTCCCCACCGCCGGTGAGGAAGAAGACGGCGCCGACCACGGCCAGGGAGCTGACCGCGCCCGCGAGGAACATCAGCGCCTGCCGCTTCCGCCCCCCGCCGCCGGAGGCAGCGGGGCGCTGAGAGCGCGGGGGCTCGCCGTACGGGCCCGGTGAAGCCGGGGTGTACGGGCCGCCGGGGTCGCTCGGGGCGTGGGAGCCGGAGGAGACCACGGGCTGCGGGCTCGTGAGTCCGGCGGCCGGCCCGGCGCCGCCGACGGCGGGCGCCTTGGCCTCGGAGGCGCGGCCGCCCGTGCGGGACGGGCCGCGGTAACCGGCCAGCCCCCAGGAGTTGCCGCCCGTCGACGCCAGGGAGCCGGAGGCGGAGCCGGAACCGGCTCCGGTGGCCTTGCCGGCTCCCGCGGCCGAGTCGGGGCGGGCGTCGGAGACGTCCGGACCCGCGCCGGGAGCGGCGGGCCCCGGCGCCGTGGCCGGGAGGTAAGCCGTCGGCACGGCGTCCTCCGGGGCCGGCGGCGCCTTTCTCGCCGTGCCCTCACGGGCGTCGGCGTCGGACGCCGTCGGCTGCACGGGTACCGCGGGGGACGCGCCCGCCGGGCCCGCGCTCCCCGGGACCGCCGTGGCGGTGCCGTTCCTGCGGGCGGCCTTGCCCCCGCCCGCCTCGGCGCCGGACGCCTCCGCGCCGGCCTCCCCGAGCGCGACCCGCGCCTGGGCTATGCGGACGGCCTCCATGGTCCGGTCGTGGCGCATCTCCGCACGGCTCCAGGCCCGTTCGGCCAGCTCCCACATGGTGGTGAGGTGGACCGGATTGGTGCCGGTGACCTCGGCGAGCGCGACGACCGCGCCCTTGGGCGCCAGGAGCCGTCCGTTGAGATACCGCTCCCAGGACGTCTTGCTGTAACCCGTGCGATCGGCAAGCGCGGCGATGCTCAGACCGCCGCGGTCCACGAGCCTGCGCAGCTGACTCGCGAACTCCCTGATCTGCGGATCGAGTTCATCGGGCAAGGCCTTCCAACGAGGCATCGCTTCCCCTTCCCCCCGGTACGTGCTGGTTGTTCCCCGCGCGTGACGCCTGTGCCGATTCCCTGTTCACACTGCCCAGTTCTCGCTACCCACAGGAGCGCGCCCCGTCAGGATCTCAGGTCCCGCCCCCAGGGGCGCACGGAAGCACTCGGGCCGACGCTCGCGCCCGGTGCGACTGCCCACGCTAGCCCGACGGGCGGACGGTCTCAGCCGCGCGGCGGGATCTGTCGACACTTCGCCACATCCCGGATCCCGGCGTGACCTCGCGCGTCGCAGCGGCCCCCGGCTCCTCGGCCGGGGCCGGGTCCGAGGTCCTGTGGCAGAGCGCGGACAGCGTGGCGGAACGGTCACTTCCGTGCCACAGCGCACGGACAGGCGTTGAACAGCCCGCTCACCGTGCAGGAGGGTTGGTCCCGGCGGCGGCCCGTCCTGACTCGGGGGAGAGGACGGGCCGCCGCGTGCTCAGCCGTTGCGGACCGTGAAGTGCAGCGCGTCGTCCAGGAACGGGATCTCCAGCCAGGGCCTCGGCTGGGCCATCAGCGCCAGCAGGACGATGGCGCAGCCCAGTACGGCGAAGGTGACGATGTCCGTGAAACGGGAGCGGACCGCGAGCATGCCGACCCGGGGCAGGAACCAGCGCAGCGCGGCCCCGCCGAGCAGCGCGAGGCCGATCAGCAGCAGACCGACCCTGAAGGCGTCGAGGGCGGTCACCAGCAATCCGAGCCCCACCGTGCCCAGCACGGCCAGCAGCGGCCACTGCCGGGCGGGCGCCGGGGCGCCGCCGGCCGCGGCCCGGCCGCCGCCCTCCGGCCGGGCGGTGTCCCGGGTGAACAGCGGAAAGCGCCGTGTCCCCCGGCGCGCCCTGCCCGTGGCGTCCACCACGCCGACCGGGTCACGCACCTCTGTCTCCGGCTCCGCGGGAGCGGCCTCCCGCCCGGTGCCCTCCACGTCAGCCGACACTGCGCTCCGCCGCCTCGACCACGTTCACCAGCAGCTGGGCGCGGGTCATCGGGCCGACCCCGCCCGGGTTCGGGGACAGCCAGCCGGCCACCTGGGCCACGTCCGGGTGGACGTCGCCCACGATCCGGCCCTCGGCGTTGCGGGAGACACCGACGTCGAGGACGGCCGCGCCGGGCTTGACGTCCTCGGCGCGGACCAGGTGCGGGGAGCCGGCCGCGGCGACGATGATGTCCGCCCGGCGCAGGTGCGCGGACAGGTCGCGGGTACCGGTGTGGCACTGGGTCACCGTGGCGTTCTCGCTGCGCCGGGTGAGCAGCAGCGGCATCGGACGGCCGATGGTCACGCCGCGTCCGACGACCACGACCTCGGCGCCCTTGATCTCCACGCCGTGGCGGCGCAGCAGCGTCAGCACGCCGTTGGGGGTGCAGGGCAGCGGAGCGGGCTCGTTGAGGACGAGCCGGCCGAGGTTCATCGGGTGCAGGCCGTCCGCGTCCTTGTCCGGGTCCATCAGCTCCAGGACGCGGTTCTCGTCGATGCCCTTGGGCAGCGGCAGCTGGACGATGTAGCCGGTGCAGGTCGGGTCCTCGTTCAGCTCCCGGACGACCGCCTCGATCTCCTCCTGGGTCGCCGTGGCCGGCAGTTCCCGCTGGATGGAGGCGATGCCGACCTGGGCGCAGTCACGGTGCTTGCCGGCGACGTACTTCCGGCTGCCGGGGTCGTCCCCGACCAGGATCGTGCCGAGGCCGGGCGTGACGCCCTTCTCCTTCAGCGCCGCCACGCGGGCGGTCAGATCGGTTTTGATCTCGGCTGCGGTGGCCTTGCCATCGAGAATCTGGGCGGTCATGTCCTTATCCTCGCGGATGACCGGCTCCGGGTTCCAATCCGGGAGGCCCGTGGGCTCTTCCGGGCGTCCGCACACATGATCGGCGATGTTGCACTTGCACAACACATGGCTCCCCGGGCTGGACAAAATCTCGCCCCGCCTAGAACGATGAACGCCGCAACATCGCGGGTCGGGTTCGGGGGGCAAACCGCTCAGATCGTGTCGTTCCTCCGCGCAGTCCGCGTCGTCCCCGCAGTTCAACGGAGGAACCGGCCATGAGTTTCGGCTCGCCCAACGATCCTTACGGAGCGCCGCAGAACCCGCAGCAGGGCTACGGCCAGCCCCAGCCGCAAGGCCAGCCCGGCTACGGCTACCCGCAGGCGCCCCCCATCCCGCCCCAGCAGGGTTACGGCTACCCGCAGCAGCCCAGCCACCCGGGCGGCGCCGGCCCCCGCGTCGCGTCCATGGGGCGCCGCTTCGGTGCCCGTCTGATCGACGGCGTCATCTACGGCGTCATCTACGGCATCCTCATCGCCGCGGGTGCCTCCAGCTTCATCGGTGCGGCCAAGGACTGCGATCCGAACGCCGCCGACTACAACACCTGCATCGACAACGCGAGCGCCGACTTCGTATCCAAGTTCGGCGCCATCATCGGCACTCTGATGCTCGTCGTCCTGCTCTACGAGTGGCTCATGGTCGGCCTGGTGGGCCGCACCCTGGGCAAGATGGCCGTCGGCCTGTACGTGGTGAACGCCGAGACGGGCGGCAAGCCGGGACTGGGCAAGGCGTTCATCCGCTGGATCATCCCGGCGGTGGGCAGCGTCGCGTGCGGTATCGGCCAGCTGCTGGTCTATCTGTCCCCGTTCTGGGACAAGTCGGGCCGCCAGCAGGGTTGGCACGACAAGGCCGCCGGCACCATGGTCGTACAGAACTGACACACGCCGCGCAAGAGAACACTTCGCGCCATTCATTCTCAAGGGCCGTGTCCCATCCCGTAAGGGGGGACACGGCCCTGGTGCGTCGCCCTAGTCTGGATTCCGTAGCCGTCAGGCACGGGGAGACTCACCTTGTACAGCATCATCGTGGTACCTCCGCCGTCCACGGGGGACGGACGACACAGCACCCAGTTCCGGCTCGCGCCCTGCGAGCGCCTCGCCTTCGGGCGCTCCGCCCCGGACAACGACCTGGTGATCGCGCACGACGGGGTGTCCCGCCGCGCCGGTGAGATCACCGCGCACGGGGCGTTCTGGATATTGAGCAACCTCTCCGCCCGCCACACGTACGTCGTGGAGAACCCGGAGGGCGCGGGCGAGCACATCAAGGTCGCACCGGGGCGGCTGGACGCGCCGGTTCCCTTCGAGTTCTCCCGGATCGTGCTGCCCGCGGCCGGGGACCTGCTGCCCATCGAGGTGTGGGCGCCCCGGCACGACTATCTGAGCGGCGCGGACGGAACCGACGGCGACCCCACGACGCCCGCCTTCTCCGTGGACCGCAGCAAGCGCTACTTCGCGGTGCTCGCCGCCCTGTGCGAGCCGCGGCTGCGCGGGGACCCGCACGCCGCGGCGCCGACCGTCGACCAGGTGGTCGAGCGGCTGCGCCCGGCCTGGCCGGCCGCGTCGCGCACCTCGGTGCAGTGGAACATCGACTACCTGGCCGTGAAGCTGCGGCTCAAGCCCGGCCCGGAGACCGCCGAGACCGGTCCCCGGCTCAACGGGAAGAAGGAGTCGCTGGTCTCCCTGGCCCTGCGCTTCGACCTGGTGCGCGAGGACGACCTGGCCGTCCTCGCGGGCCGGCCGAGCCGGGTGCCGCGGTGACCGAGCCGTACGCCGTGCCGGTGCCCCGCGGGTACCGGGTCGGCGTCTGGGAGGTGCGCAGTCCCATCGCCACGGGCGCCTTCGGCAGCGTCTACGAGGGGCGCCGCACCGGAGGCGACGGGACGCTGCCGCGCACGGCCGCCCTGAAGTTCCTGCCCACCGGCACCGGCACCCCGCGCCGGCTCACCCATCTGCGGGAACTCGTGGAGCGCGAGGTCGCGTTGCACCGCAGGCTGCGCCGCCCGCGGCTGATCAGGATGTACGAGACCCTCACCGTCGACGACCCGGCCCACCCGGACCTGGACGGTGCCACCGTGCTCGTCCTGGAGAAGGCCCGGGGCTCGCTGGCCGCCCTGCTCGACGCCGGGCCCGCACCCGCCACGGGACCCGTGCTGCTGGCGCAGATCTGCGAAGGGCTCGCCCAGCTGCACCGGGCGGGCTGGGTGCACGGGGACCTGAAACCGGCCAACGTGCTGCTGATGCCGGACGGTTCGGTGCGCCTGGCCGACTTCAACATGGCCGCCGAGCTGGAGGGCACCCACGCCTACACCCCGGCCTTCTGCACCCCCGACTACACCCCGCCCGAACTGCTGTGGTCCGAGATCGGCGAGCGCGGGCGCCGGATCCGCCCGTCCACCGACGTATGGGCCTACGGCGTCCTCGCCCATCTGGTCCTCACCGGCGCCTTCCCGCTGCCCGGCGCCACCCCGAGACTGCGCCGGGACGCGGCCGCCGCCTACGCCGGCGGAGCGCAGGAACTGCGTCTGTCCCCTGGACTCCCGGAAGCCTGGCGGGAAATCGTCGGCGGCTGCCTCGCCCGTACGCACGAGGACCGCATCGGCACCGAGGCCCTGCTGCGCCGGGTCGCGGCAGTGGCCGGGACGGCCCGCCCGCCCCGCATTCCGAAGGCCCCCCGGCTTCCCCGGCTTCCCCGGATGGTCCGGCTTCCCGGAGCCCGTCGCCGGCGTCGCGCGGTCGTCCTGGGCGCGGCGCTCACCGCGGCGGCCACGCTCATGCTCGTCCACACCTTCGGCACCCGCGCGGACCGCACGCCCGACGCCGAGGAAGCCGCACAGGCGGCGACGCCCGCCGCATACGGTTACGGCGCCGCCGAACTCCGCACCGACCGGGGCGTCCCCGTCGTCTACCGGCGGCTGATCATCGACGCCGCGCACCACTGCGCGCAGCCGGACGTCACGCCCGCGCTGATCGCCGCCATGCTGAAGGTGGAGAGCGACTTCGACCCGGGCCTGTCCGACCCTGCCGAGGACGAGTACGGCATCGCGCGCTGGACACCGGCGGTGCTGCGCTGGTGGCTGCGGTCCGACGGGGAGCCGGTGCGCTCGATCCCCCGCCCTCCCTTCTCCCCCGACGTCTCCGTCCCGGCCATGGGCCGTTACCTGTGCTTCATCGAGCCGCGGCTGGCGGCCGGACTCGCCGGCGACCGGCGGGTGCTGATCGCCGTCGCCTACCGGACGTCGTACCGGAAGGTGAACGGGGCGGGCGGAGTCCCCCCGGAGTACCGCGACTACGGCGACCGTGTCGCGCACTACCTCAAGGAGTACACGCCGCCGGGCGGGAAGTGACCCTGGGACGTCCGAGGTACCGCGGCCGCCCTGCCCGCGGCACGGTGGAGCCGTCCACCCCACGGGGTGGCAGGACCTCGACGAGGTCCTCGACCCGGACAGGAACATCAGGCAGGAACAAGGGGGAAACAGTCATGACCATCATCCGCAGGGCACTCGCCGTGTGCGCCGCCACCGTCACCGCCGGCGCAGCTCTCGCCCTCGGCGTCGCGGGCAGCGCCCAGGCGGCGTCGCCGTGCTGGAAGAGCGGCTCCGTCTGGTACTGCAACAACGCCAGTGGCGCCAACGTCTACAAGAGCACCAACACGGGGACCGTCGTGGGCCGCATGTACTCCAACCCGTCCTGGTTCGTCTGCAAGTTCGACGGCGGGCAGAACCACGGCGGCCCGCACCCCACCCGCTGGGTCTGGACCCAGGCGGACAACGGGGCCTGGGGCTGGATGAGCGACAACAACATCGCCTCGGAGACCAACCCGCTGCCCACGTGCTGACGCCGGCGTGAGCGCGGCCTCCGGCTCTCTCGTGGAGAGGGCCGGAGGCCGCGGTCGTCAGGGGCGTCCGCCGATCAGTGGAAGAAGTGGCGGGTCCCGGTGAAGTACATCGTCACGCCCGCCTTCTGCGCGGCCTCGACGACCTGCTCGTCGCGGATCGAGCCGCCCGGCTGGACGATCGCGCGGACACCGGCGGCGATGAGGATCTCGGGGCCGTCCGGGAACGGGAAGAACGCGTCCGAGGCGGCGTAGGAGCCGTCGGCCCGCTCGGCGCCGGCCCGCTCGACCGCCAGCTTGCAGGAGTCGACACGGTTGACCTGGCCCATGCCGACGCCGACCGAGGCGCCGTTCTTGGCGAGCAGGATCGCGTTGGACTTGACCGCCCGGCAGGCCCGCCAGGCGAAGGCGAGCTCGGCCAGCTCGTCGGCCGGCAGCGCCTCGCCGCTGGCGAGGGTCCAGTGGGCCGGGTCGTCGCCGTCGGCCTGGAGCCGGTCGGTGGCCTGGAGCAGCACGCCGCCGTCGATGTGCTTGGCCTCCACCCGGCCGCACGGGCCGTTCGGGGCCTTCAGCACCCGGATGTTCTTCTTCTTGGCCAGGGCCTCCAGCGCGCCGTCCTCGTAGTCCGGCGCGACGATGACCTCGGTGAAGATCTCCGCGACCTGCTCGGCCATCTCCTTGCTGACCGGGCGGTTGACCGCGATCACCCCGCCGAACGCGGACAGCGGGTCGCAGGCGTGCGCCTTGCGGTGCGCCTCGGCGACGTCCGCGCCGACCGCGATGCCGCACGGGTTGGCGTGCTTGATGATCGCCACGCAGGGCTCGTCGTGGTCGTACGCGGCACGGCGGGCGGCGTCCGTGTCCGTGTAGTTGTTGTACGACATCTCCTTGCCGTGCAACTGCTCGGCCTCGGCGAGTCCGCCGACCGGGCCGCCGGTGTAGAGGGCGGCGGGCTGGTGCGGGTTCTCGCCGTAGCGGAGGGTGTTCTTTCGCGCGTAGGTGGCGCCGAGGAAGTCGGGGAAGGAGGACTCGTCGGCGGGCGCGTAGGAGGAGGCGAACCAGGAGGCGACGGCCACGTCGTAGGCGGCCGTGTGCTGGAAGGCCTCGGCGGCCAGCCGCTTGCGGGTGGCGAGGTCGAAGCCGCCGTCCCGCACCGCGGCGAGGACGTCGGCGTAGCGGTCCGGGCTGGTGACGACGGCCACGGACGGGTGGTTCTTGGCGGCGGCGCGGACCATCGAGGGGCCGCCGATGTCGATCTGCTCGACGCACTCGTCGGGCGAGGCGCCGGAGGCGACGGTCTCGCGGAACGGATAGAGGTTGACCACGACGAGGTCGAAGGGCTCGACACCCAGCTCGCCCAGCTGCCGCCGGTGGTCCTCCAGGCGCAGGTCGGCGAGGATGCCGGCGTGCACCTTCGGGTGCAGGGTCTTGACCCGGCCGTCCAGGCACTCGGGGAAGCCGGTGAGGTCTTCGACCTTGGTGACGGGCACGCCGGTCGCGGCGATCCGGGCGGCGGTCGAGCCGGTGGAGACGAGTTCGACGCCGGCTTCGTGCAGCCCGCGCGCGAGCTCCTCCAGGCCGGTCTTGTCGTAGACGCTGACGAGCGCGCGCCGGATGGGCCGCTTGTTCTCGGCGGTCACTGGATAACTACCTTTCGTCCCTCGATGCGATAGCCGTTGCGGGCGAGCCGCCCCACGACCTCGACGAGCAGCCTTCGCTCGACTTCCTTGATGCGCTCGTGCAGCGCGCTCTCGTCGTCCTCGTCCCGGACCTCGACCACGCCCTGGGCGATGATCGGGCCGGTGTCGACGCCGTCGTCGACGAAGTGGACGGTGCAGCCGGTGACCCTGGCGCCGTACGCGAGCGCGTCCCGCACACCGTGGGCCCCGGGAAAGCTGGGCAGCAGGGCGGGGTGCGTGTTGACGAACCGCTCGCCGAACCGCGTGAGGAACTCCTTCCCCACGATCTTCATGAACCCGGCGGAGACGACGAGGTCGGGCGCGTGGGCGGCGACGGCCTCGGCCAGCGCCGCGTCCCACTCCTCGCGCGTGCCGTAGTCCTTGACCCTCCGCACGAAGGTCGGCACCCCGGCACGCTCCGCGCGCGTCAGCCCCTCGATGCCGTCGCGGTCGGCACCCACGGCGACGATCTCGGCGCCGTAGGCCTCGACTCCCGTCTCGGCGATCGCGTCGAGGAGCGCCTGAAGATTGGTGCCGGATCCGGAGACCAGCACGACGAGGCGCTTGGCCACGGGCTTGGCGGCCACGATGGGGCCCTTTCTCGGGAAGCTGTTTTGTACGGTCGTACGAATGCTTCGCGCTTCCGGATACGGGGAAGCCTACGAAGCGGCCGACCGTCAGCAACGATACCGGCACATCGGACGGCCCCCATGGGACGGGGGCGTGGCCGGAAGGTAGCGTCTGGGGGGAGCTGGTACGGGAACGCACCGCACGCACCGCACGTTGACGCGGTGAGAGACCCCGGACCGTGGGCACCCAGCGCACTCGGGGGGACGCTCAGCACCGGAAGGATCCGTGCCCGCGCGGTCGTGCCGGACCATCCGTGCCCGATCGGACGTGCCGGACCTGTCGTGCCAGATCATTTCGTGCCAGACCATTCGTGACTCACCAAGGGGAAGACGCTCACTTGATGCCGCACCGCAGCCTGCGACTCTCCACGCTCCCTCCGCAGCCGGCGGGAGGGCGGCGCGGTGCCGTATTGCTGCGGGAGCGCCCGTCCTCGCCTCCGGACGCGTCCTCGGAAGGACGGTCCCCGGACGGGCGGGACGGCGCCGGGCGCGGCAGCGCCACCCCGGACGACAACCCCTTCGCACCGCCGCCGGAGGGCACCCCCGACCGCCCGTGGCAGCCCCGCCCCCAGTCCGGCGGTGACGGCTCGTCCGAGGGCGGGTCCGACGGGTCCGGCGACGGCGGCCACTGGGGCAGCCAGTGGAGCGACCGCCAGCCCGGGCGCTCCCCCAACGGCTTCGGCGAGCGCCCGCAGCGGCCCGGCGGCCCGCAGAACCCGGGCGGCGGCCCCGGCCCGCGCTGGGACCCCACCGACCCCGCCCAGCGCCGCGCGCGGTACGCCCTGCTGTGCGGCATGTGGGCCTTCTTCTTCGCCCTGTTCAGCTGGCCGTACGTGGCCCTGCTGCTGGGCGCGCTCTCCCTGCACTGGGGCATCAGCTCGCTGCGCGCCAGGCCCCGCGGGCAGGACCCCGACAGCCCGGCCACCGGGGGCCGCCCGCAGACGACGGCCGCGGTCAGCGGTCTGGTCACCGCGTCCCTGGCGCTCGCGCTGGTCGCCGTGAACTTCACGGCGCAGATCGTCTACCGCGACTACTACTCGTGCGTGAACGACGCCCTCACCAACGAGGGCAAGCAGTCCTGCGACCAGCATCTGCCGCAGGAGTTGCGGGGCGTGCTGGGGATCAGCGACTGACGGGGGCGTCCGGCGCGGGGGGTTCCTCCGCGCCGGGGTCCTGTGCGCAAGGCTCCCACCGGGCGGGCGGAGCGACCGGGTTGCCCTGACCTGGGGCCGGAGGTGGATCCACCGGCGTCGCGGTTCCCCTCGGCCTGGTGCTCTCTTCCCCCTCCGCGGCCTCCCCCGGTGCCACCGCGCCCGCCGCCGTCTCCTTCGGAGAGGTCAAGCGGGCCTGCCGGGCTGCTTCCTCGTGCCGGGAGGGGGCTCCCGGCACCGGCGGGTCGAGGTGCAGGACGTCGTACGGCTCGAGGAGGTCGTCAAAGGGAACGGGCACCGGTGCGGGCTGCGGGGACCGGGGCTTCGGGGTCTTCGCCCGCAGGAGCAGGCCCCACCTGCTCACCCGCGCGCGCACGGCTTCGGCGGCCGACGGCCGCGGCACCGTGACGGCGGCGCCCGCCCCGGCCCCGCCGGTCTTCGGCCGGGGCGCGCCGCCCGCCTGCACCCGGACCGAGCGGCAGCGCCACGCCCACAGCGCCACCGCCGTCGGAACGGCCCCCAGCGAGGTCCACACCAGTGCCGCCGCGCCCACCTGCCACCCCACCGGCCCGAACCGGGCGAGCGCGGCGTCCCCGAGCGGGCCGCCGGCCAGCGCCGCGAGTGCCCCGAGGACCGTCGCGCACAGCAGGCAGGCCAGCCCGGCACCGGCCACCGTCCGCCGCCACGACCAGGCCCGCAGGCCGGTGCGTGCCTCCCCGCCGTCCCGCTCCCGGTCGCCCCGCTCCTCCCGTACCGCCGCCCCGGCCACGAACCAGCCCATCGTCAGCCCCGCCGCCACCGGCACCGACGCCGTCGCCCAGTTCAGCTCGGTGCCGGGTCCGGGGTCCGGTACCGCGGCGAGCAGCGGGAAGGACGGCAGCAGCGGGGCCGGAGCGGAGGACAGCGGGCCGACGACATGACCGGCGCCGAGCACGAACCCGGGCCCGGCGCAGTACGCCGCCGCCCACAGCACCGCGTTCGGCAGCAGCGCCAGGCACAGCAGCAGCACGGCGAACCGCCCCGACCAGCCCTCGGTCAGCTCCAGGAAGGCCCGCTGGACCGTCCCGGCGTGCGCCACCAGTGACACCGCGAGCACCACGGCCCCGCCGCCGGCGAACACCATGGCCCCGGCGCCCGCCGCCCGTGCCGCGGCACCGAGGCGCGCCCGCGGGCCGGGTCCGAGGAGCAGCCGCCGAGCACCGCCCGGCAGCAGGCGCAGCGCCCGCTCCAGGGGCGCCCGGGGGCAGCCGTACGCCGTCCACACACCACTGCCCGCGGCCGCCGCGGTGACCAGCGGTACGCACACCGCCGCCCATGCCCAGGAGGGCCGCAGCGCACCGCCGGCCGCGTACGCGGCGCCACCGGATCCGACGGCGAGGTAGCCGAGGACGACGCCCGCCCAGGCGGTGTGCGGGGGGACGAGCGGCCCGCCGTCGCCCCCGTCGGTCGTGTCCCGGGCCGCCCGGTGCACCAGCAGCACGGGCAGCGCGAGCAGCAGCAGCGGGATCACGCCGACGGGCGCGGGAACCCCGGTGAGGGTTTCGGTGCGGACCAGTTCGGAGCCGTGTGCCAGCAGCCACAACGCGGCAGCGACGTGCAGCGCGCCGCCGGGTCCGCTGTCCGGATACGGCGAGCTGATCCACAGGACGATGACGAGCACGGCGAACGAGCCGAGGCCGAGGCCCGCCGCGACCGCACCGCTGAGGAACCCGGCTCCGAGGCCGGGTGAGCGGTCCCTCAGGCGGGTGCGGAGACGCGACAGCGGGGAACGTCGGCGGGTCGTCTGGATCACGGCCTCCATGCTCCCAACGGCACACGCTTTCCGGGCGCAACAGGCGAACCTCCGCCGTGTCACCCAATATACGATTATGTGCCTATTTACACGGAGGGACGCATCATGACGCACAGTCATGCGAACCCGCTGCCATCCCCCACGGAGGACCGGCGCTCCGGCGCGAACGCCTCCCTGACGCGGGATCAGGCCGTCGACGAGACGGGCACCCCGCTGACGCCCGCTCAGGCCTTCGACGCGCTGTACGCGTTCTGCGCCCCCGCCCTCGTCCGGCAGGCCTATCTGCTCACGGGCCGGCACGAGCGGGCCCGTGAGTCCGTGGAACAGGCCTTCCAACTGGCCTGGCAGCGCTGGCCGGAGGTCGCGCACGACCGGGACCCGGCGGGCTGGATGCGGGCGACGGTGTACGAGTGCGCGCTGTCCCCCTGGCACCGCTTCCGCCGGCGGGGCCGCACCCCCGACCCGCCGTCCGACCCCGCGGACCGCGCGCTGCAGAGCGCCCTGCTGCTGATCCCGCCGTCGTACCGGCGCACCCTCGTGCTCTACGACGGTGTCGGTCTCGATCTGCCCGAGACGGCGGCGGAGACGGAGGCGAGCACTCCGGCCGCGGCGAACCGGCTGATGCACGCGCGCGAGGCGCTCGCCGCGCAGCTCCCCGAGCTGGCCGACCCCGCGGAGCTGCACCGGCGGCTGGTCCGCCTGGCCTCGACGGAACGTCTCGGGGCGGGCGAGCCGGCGGGCGTGCGCGCGACCGGGGAACGCCGGACCCGGTTCTGGACCCGGTCCGCCATCGCCTTCACGGCCACCATCATCGGTGCGACGACGCTCACCCTGCGCACCGCGCCCACGCACTACCTGGCCCCGGTGTCCCCCGGACACGCGATCCACGGGCTGCCGGTGCAGGGCATGCTCGGCCCGCTCCCGCCGGAGGCGCTCAAGCTGCGCGCCGAGCTGAGGAAGGTGGCGGCGGGCGGACCGGAGCGGCTGACTCCGGGCGCCAGATGACCCGGCCCTCCACCCGTGCGGCCGGTCCGTGCACGGAAACGCCGGTGGGCCCGCCGGAAACGCCGGTGGGCCCGCCCCCATCCGGGGACGGGCCCACCGGGCCGGCTCAGGAGAACTGAGCCGCCGAGGGCGGCCGGTGCTCAGCTGCCGAGGATGGCGCGGGCCAGCTTGGCCGTCTCGGTCGGGGTCTTGCCGACCTTGACGCCCGCGGCCTCCAGGGCCTCCTTCTTCGCCTGCGCGGTGCCGGAGGAACCCGAGACGATGGCGCCCGCGTGGCCCATGGTCTTGCCCTCCGGCGCGGTGAAGCCCGCGACGTAGCCGACGACCGGCTTGGTCACGTTCTCCTTGATGAACGCCGCCGCCCGCTCCTCCGCGTCGCCGCCGATCTCGCCGATCATCACGATCAGGTCGGTGTCGGGGTCGTCCTGGAACGCCTTCAGCGCGTCGATGTGCGTGGTCCCGATGATCGGGTCACCGCCGATGCCGACGCAGGTGGAGAAGCCGATGTCCCGCAGCTCGTACATCATCTGGTACGTCAGCGTGCCCGACTTCGACACCAGACCGATGCGGCCCGGCTTGGTGATGTCGGCCGGGATGATGCCCGCGTTCGACTGACCCGGCGTGATCAGACCCGGGCAGTTCGGGCCGATGATCCGCGTCTTGTTGCCCTTCTTCCCGGCGTACGCCCAGAAGGAGGCCGTGTCGTGCACCGCGATGCCCTCGGTGATGACCACCGCGAGGGGGATCTCGGCGTCGATCGCCTCGATCACCGCGTCCTTGGTGAACTTCTCCGGCACGAAGATGACCGTGACGTCGGCGCCGGTCTTGTCGATGGCGTCCTTGACGGTGCCGAAGACCGGTACCTCGGTGCCGTCGAAGTCCACGCTCTGGCCCGCCTTGCGCGGGTTCACGCCACCGACGATGTTCGTGCCCGAGGCCAGCATGCGACGCGTGTGCTTCTGGCCCTCGGAGCCGGTCATGCCCTGGACGATGACCTTGGATTCCTTGGTGAGGAAGATAGCCATGGTGTTGTGTGACCTCGTCCCTTACTTCGCGGCAGCAGCCAGCTCGGCGGCCTTGTCGGCCGCGCCGTCCATGGTGTCCACCCGCTGCACCAGCGGGTGGTTGCGGTCGTCCAGGATCTGGCGACCCAGCTCGGCGTTGTTGCCGTCCAGACGCACCACCAGCGGCTTGGTGACTTCCTCGCCCTTGGACTCGAGCAGCTCCAGAGCCTGCACGATGCCGTTGGCGACCGCGTCGCACGCGGTGATCCCGCCGAACACGTTGACGAACACGGACTTCACGTCCGGGTCGCCCAGGATGATCTCCAGGCCGTTCGCCATCACCTCGGCGGAGGCACCGCCACCGATGTCGAGGAAGTTGGCCGGCTTGACGCCCTTGTGGGCCTCACCGGCGTAGGCGACGACGTCCAGGGTCGACATGACCAGACCCGCGCCGTTGCCGATGATGCCGACCTCACCGTCGAGCTTGACGTAGTTGAGGTTCTTCTCCTTGGCAGCCGCCTCCAGCGGGTTCGCGGCGGCCTTGTCGTGCAGCTCGTCGAACTCGGGGTGACGGAACTCCGCGTTCTCGTCCAGCGACACCTTGCCGTCGAGGGCGATGACGTCACCGGAGGCGACCTTCGCGAGCGGGTTGACCTCGACCAGGAGGGCGTCCTCCTTGACGAAGACCTCCCAGAGGCTGACCAGGACGTCGGCGACCTTGTCGGCGACCTCGGCCGGGAACTTGGCCGCGGCCACGATCTCCTCGGCCTTCGCCCGGTCCACACCGTCGATGGCGTCGATCGCGATCTGCGCGACGGCCTCGGGGCGGGTGGCCGCCACCTCCTCGATCTCCATGCCGCCCTCGACGGAGGCGATGGAGAGGAAGGTGCGGTTGGCACGGTCGAGGAGGAAGGAGACGTAGTACTCCTCGAGGATCTCCGGGGCGGTCTCGGCGAGCATGACCTTGTGGACCGTGTGGCCCTTGATGTCCATGCCGAGGATGTCCGTCGCGCGCGCGACGGCCTCGTCCGGAGTGGCGGCCAGCTTGACACCACCGGCCTTGCCGCGGCCACCGACCTTCACCTGGGCCTTGACGACCGACTTGCCGCCCAGCCGCTCGGTGATCTCGCGCGCCGCCTCAGGCGTGTCGATGACTTCACCGGCCAGCACCGGTACACCGTGCTTGGCGAAGAGGTCCCTCGCCTGGTACTCGAACAGGTCCACGCGCTTCCGTCCCTATCAGTGATCTCGCGGTTCGTTGGATGCGTGGGCGTGCCGCGAAGGGCAACGTGACGTCCGCTCTGGGTCACAGGGAAGGCGCACACGGTGTCCGAGCGCGCGGCATGTCCGTCTCGCAGGTTATCCCCGCTTACGGGGGTGTCCTAAATCGAGGGTCACACCTGAGCGGTGATACCTGTCACATGATGCCGCACTCTGTGGCACGGCGTGCCGTTTGAGCGGGGGCCTCACCGGCTGGGGTTCACCGGGTGAGGCCCCCTCGTACAGCCCCGAAGGGCCCGGGCGGGTGATCCCCACCCCAATGGGAACCGGCCTGCCCTTCCGCGAGGTCCCGTGCGGCACGGCCGGACGGACCGACGGCTTTCAGCCGTCCGGGTCCACCGGGCCCGCGGAGTCGGGTGCTCTCCGTGTCCGGTCAGCCGGGGAAGACGGGGACGGCCTGGTACCGGTCCCGGGTGCCGGCCTCGGCGGTCCGGGCGGCGGCGCCGGGCACCAGCCGCAGCGGAGCCCGCTCGGGCAGCGTGACGGCGTGCGCGTCGCCGTGCCGCGAGCTGCCGGAGCCGGCCGCCGCGTGGTCGCCGAGCACCCCGTCCGCGCCACCGGCGGGGCCGTGCCGCGCGGGGAGCCGGGTGGGCGGGGCGACGTGGCCGGCCCTGGGTGCGGAGTGGGTCTGTACGCGCACGGTGGCGCCGCCGAGCCCGGCAGTCGCGCCGGCGCAGCGGGGGCCGTAGGGGGTGGACGGCGCGGTGACGCCATGCCCCGTACGGGCGTTGGGCGTTCCGGTGTGCACCTTGGCCGTGGTCGGGCCCGGGCTCCCGGTCGGCTGCCGCGACTGAACCTCCCGAGCCGGGGCAACGGGCCCCGACTGCGGCTCCGACGGCAACGGCGACGGCGCCGGAAGGCCGGGCACCACGGGCACGCCAGGCACGGCAGGCACGGCAGGCACGGCAGGCACCACCGGTACCTCGGGCCCCGCCCCGGCCGCCCCGCCCACCACAGCACCGACCACGTCCCCGACCGGCTGCACAACCGGCCGGACGGCAGACCCGGTCACCACGCCCACGACGGGCTCGACGACGGGCTTCACGACGGGCCGAACGACCGAGTCGACGACCGGCTCGGCCACCGGCCGCACGACACCTTCGACGACGGGCTGAGCGATGGGCTCGGCAACCGGCTTCACGACACGCTCGACGACGGACCCGGCAACCGGCGCGGCAACCGGCCGCATCACGCGCTCGACGACGGGCTGGACGCCGGACGAAGGCGAGGACGCGGGTGCCCGCACCGCCGCGGTCACCGTCTCGGTCAACCGTGCTGCCGGTCCGCCCTCCACCGCACTCGCCTGCTGCCCGCAGACGAGTCCGAGGGCGAACAACAGCCCCACCAGTAGCCCCAGTTGCAACGCATGCCGTCCGGCCGCCGTACGCGTCGCGCGTAGAGCGGCACCGGGCAGGGGTGCTGGCCAGGTCAAGAGGGGGCGGTTCTTCCCGTACGGCGACAAGGATGTTGGGGCGTCGATCCTCGCACGGCGCTCCCGAGGGTGCGCAAGCCCTCTCCCACCGGTGGGCGGCCAATGTCACACGGCGTCCGGTATCGGAAGCGGACGCTTCTCGATCGCCGCCGCCATCACCTCCGGGAACAGGTCGGGCGTGCAGGCGAACGCCGGTGCCCCGAGCGCCGCGAGAGCAGCCGCGTGCTCACGGTCGTAGGCGGGCGCGCCCTCGTCGGAGAGCGCGAGCAGCGTCACGAACTGCGCTCCGGACGCCTTCATCGCGGCGACCCGCTTCAGCATCTCGTCGCGTATGCCTCCCTCGTACAGGTCGCTGATCAGCACGACCACCGTCTCAGCGGGCCGGGTGATCCGCGACTGGCAGTACGCCAGCGCCCGGTTGATGTCCGTGCCGCCGCCCAACTGGGTGCCGAAGAGCACGTCCACCGGGTCGTCGAGCTGGTCGGTGAGGTCGACGACGGCCGTGTCGAAGACGACCAGCCGAGTGCTGACGGACCGCATGGACGCCAGCACCGCTCCGAACACGGAGGCGTACACGACGGACGCCGTCATCGACCCCGACTGGTCGACGCAGAGGACGACCTCCTTCTTCACCGACTGCGACGCGCGGCCGTAGCCGATCAGCCGCTCGGGCACGACCGTCCGGTACTCCGGAAGGTAGTTCTTGAGGTTGGCCGCGATCGTGCGGTTCCAGTCGATGTCGTGGTGGCGCGGCCGGCTGACCCGCGCGCTGCGGTCGAGGGCGCCGGTGAGCGTGGCCCGGGTGCGGGTCGCCAGCCGCTTCTCCAGGTCCTCGACGACCTTGCGCACCACGGCCCGGGCCGTCTCCCTCGTCGTCTCCGGCATCGCCTTGTTGAGCGAGAGCAGGGTGCCGACGAGGTGCACGTCCGCCTCCACCGCCTCCAGCATCTCCGGCTCAAGGAGCAGCGAGGCCAGCCCGAGCCGGTCGATGGCGTCCCGCTGCATGACCTGCACCACGGAGGAGGGGAAGTACTTCCGGATGTCCCCGAGCCACCGCGCCACCGAGGGCGCCGAGCCTCCCAGTCCCGCCGAGCGGTCCCGCCCCGTCCGTCCCGCCGGCGGCTTGTCCCCCTTTCCGTAGAGCGCGGCGAGCGCCCCGTCCATCGCCGCGTCCCGCCCCGACAGCGCGCATCCGGTGCCGTCGGCCGGGCCGCCGCCGAGCACGAGCCGCCAGCGCCGCAGCCGCTCCTGGCCCGCGTCCGTCACGTCGTATCCCTCTCCCACGGTCATCCCGCCACCTCCGCGAGCTCGTTGCCGGGCTTCTCCCCGCCGGAGCCGGGTCCGTCGAGGCCCAACAGCAGCCGCAGCACGGGTAGTACGGCGTCCGCGCGCTCCTGGTCGGGTTCCTCGGCGAACCCGGGCACACCGCCCGTCGGACCCCCGGCCCCGCCGCCGCCCTGCCCCGGACCGCGCCGGACCAGCTCGCCGAGCGTTCTGCGCACACCCGGTTCGTACGCCGAGAAGGTGCGCCGCAGCAGCGGCAGCACGTCCGTGAACGCCTGCGCCGGCACGCCGGTGAGCCAGTCGTCGACCAGTTGGAGCAGCCGCTCGTCGTGCACGAGCAGCGTCCCGCCCCCACCGCCGACGAAGCCCTCGATCCACGCGGCCGCGTCGGCCGGCGGCGTGCCCGGCGACAGCGCGAGGCCCATGAGGCGCGCCGCCTGCTCCTGCTCGACCTCCCCGTCGTCAAGCAGCAGCCGCACCGCGCGTCCCCGCAGCACCCCGGCGACGGTGTCCCGTCCGGAAAGGGTCCGGAGCACGGTGTGCCAGCGGGCGCGCAGGCCGCCGTGTCCACCCTCGGGGGTGTCGTCGAGCAGGGCGACCGCGCCGTGCACCGCGTCCACATGGCGCCGTATCTCCTCGGCCGCGTCCGCCTCCAGTGCGACGCAGGCCGGGGGCAGGCCGACGAAGATCCGCTCGGCCAGGCCGGCCGCCACCCCGGCCAGCGCCTCGGTGTCCGTGCCGCGCACGTCCCCGTAACGCAGGGAGCGGACCAGGGCCGGCAGCGCCTGGGCGAGGTGTCCGACGTCCGCGTCGAGCGCCGCCCGGTCGGCGAGCGCGCGCATGACCACGGGCAGCGCGTCGGGCAGTTCGGCGAGCAGGCAGCGCTCCGCGAGCGCGGTGACCTCGGCGAGGGCCTGTGCGGCCGCGGCGTCCGCCTCCGCCCTGGCGGTCGCGGCGGCCAGTACGGTCGTCCCCCACACCCCGGCCTCGGCGACGCGCACCGACAGCTCCGGCTCCCAGCGCAGCCGCCAGGTCTCGCGGAACGTACCGGTGCTGCCCCGCGAGGCCGTGGACTCCCCCCAGCCCACGCCCAGCAGCCGCAGCCGGTGGAGCAGCCTGCTGCGCCCGGCGTCGGTCTCCTTGCGCAGGTCGAGCTCCAGCTCCCGCTCCGGCGCCTCCGGTTTGAGCCGCAACCGCCGTTGCAGCCGGGCCAGATCACGCTGCAACGGCACCGCGGGCGCCGCCTCCGGCACCGCGCCCAGCACGTCCCCGACCACCAGCCGGTCGTGCACCAGGGCGAGCGGCACGTCGGAGCCGTCGCACATCACGGCGCGCACCGCGTCCGTCGTCTCGCCCAGGCCCGGCAGCGGGCGGCCGCGCATCGCGGCGAGCGTCCCCGCCAGCCGCACCGCCTCGATGACGTGCGCGGAGGAGACGATCCGGTCCTCCTCACGCAGCAGTCCGGCCACCTTGGTCAGCCACCGCTCGACGGGCCGGTCGGGCGCGTCGAACAGATGGGCGTACCAGCCGGGCGAGTCGATGCCCGCGCCGTAGCCGGAGACCCGGGACAGCCGGCGGTGGGTCCAGGGCACCCAGGTCATGTCCGCCTTGACCTTGGGCAGGCCCTTCAGCAGGGCCCGGTCGGCGGCGACGGTCGCCTTCCGCCGGAGCTCGGGGACGTGCCAGGCCCCGCACACCACGGCGACACCGTCCCCGAACTCGCGCTGTGCGGCGCGCACTTGGAGGCGCATGTACGCCTCACGGGCAAGATCCCGGTGGTCCTCCCCGCCGGCGTACGCCTCCCGCAGCGCGTCCATGGCCTCCTCCAGCACCAGGAACGGGGCGAACGTGTCGCCCTCACCGGCGCCCCGGTGCTCGACCACGTCCTCCCACCAGCGCTCGGGATCGCCGTACCCGGCGGCCTCGGCGAGCGCGGCGAGCGGGTCGACGCGCACCGGGGCCTCGGCCGCGCACGCCTCCGCCGGGGGCTCCGCGGTCCCCTCCACCGCGGAGCCCTCCGCGTCGGCGCCGCCGTCCGCGGGCGGGCCGGCGTCGCCCCTGCCCCACGCGAGGGTGTGCGCGGCCGGCAGGTCGATGAAGCGGGCGGGGACGTCGTGCTCCAGTGCCCAGCGGATGGCGACCCACTCGGGCGAGAAACCGGCCAGCGGCCAGAACGCCGAACGGCCGGGCTCGTCCACCGCGTGGGCGAGGAGCGCGACGGGCGGCCGCATGTCGTGATCGGCGGCGAGCCGGATCAGCGCGTCCGCCTCCGGCGGGCCCTCGATCAGCACCACCCGCGGCCGTGCCGCCTCCAGCGCGGCCCGCACCGCACGTGCGGATCCCGGCCCGTGGTGCCGGACCCCGAGCAGCAGCGGCCCCGCGCCGTGCGGCCGTCCCCCGGCTTCCTCAACTCCCCTCACGCCGTCCCCTCCTCGTCCTCCGTCGTCCTCGCCCCCCGGTCCAGCTGGGCTCGTCGTCGGCGCGGGCCGTGCCGGCCGGCGGGAGTCCGGCGTGGGCCGGCCGTCCGGTGGCGCTCACGCGCTCACCTCCCGGCAGGCGCGGTAGAAGTCCTTCCAGCCGTCGCGCTCGCGGACGACGGTCTCCAGGTACTCCTGCCAGACGACGCGGTCGGCCGCCGGGTCGCGGACGACGGCGCCGAGGATGCCGGCGGCCACGTCACCGGCCCGCAGCACGCCGTCGCCGAAGTGGGCCGCCAGCGCGAGGCCGCCGGTGACCACCGAGATCGCCTCGGCGGTGGACAGGGTGCCGCTGGGCGACTTCAGCTTCGTCCGGCCGTCGGTGGTGACGCCGTCGCGCAGTTCACGGAAGACGGTCACGACGCGGCGGATCTCGTCGGCCCCGTCCGGGACGCCCGGCAGGTCGAGGGAGCGGCCGATCTGGTCGACGCGGCGCGCGACGATGTCGACCTCGGCCTCGGCGCTCTCCGGCAGCGGCAGCACCACCGTGTTGAACCGGCGGCGCAGGGCGCTGGACAGGTCGTTGACCCCGCGGTCGCGGTCGTTGGCGGTGGCGATCAGGTTGAACCCGCTGACCGCCTGCACCTCCTCGCCCAGCTCCGGTATCGGCAGCGTCTTCTCGGACAGGATCGTGATCAGCGTGTCCTGCACGTCGGCCGGGACGCGGGTCAGCTCCTCGACCCGGGCGGTCATGCCCTGCGCCATGGCCCGCATGACCGGGCTCGGCACGAGGGCGTCGCGGCTCGGGCCGTGCGCCAGCAGCCGCGCGTAGTCCCAGCCGTAGCGGATCGCCTCCTCCGGGGTGCCGGCCGTGCCCTGGACCAGCAGGGTCGAGTCGCCGCTGACCGCGGCGGCCAGGTGCTCGGACACCCACGTCTTCGCCGTACCCGGCACGCCGAGCAGGAGCAGGGCGCGGTCGGTGGCGAGGGTCGTGACCGCGACCTCGACGATGCGGCGGGGGCCCACGTACTTCGGTGTGATCGCCGTGCCGTCCGGCAGCGTGCCGCCGAGGAGGTAGGTGGCGACGGCCCAGGGCGACAGCTTCCAGCGGGCGGGGCGCGGACGGTCGTCGTGTGCGGCGAGCGCCGCCAGTTCGGCCGCGAAGGCGTGCTCGGCGTGCGGGCGCAGCGCCTGCGCCTCCGGTGCGTTCGCGGGCGCGGAGTGGTTCTTGCGCGGTGCGACGGGTGTCGGTTCGACGGACACAGACATGGCTGAGGCCCCCTCCAGCTCGGCCGGTTCGGATCTGTCACCAACCGTGCACCACGGCACTGACAACGCGTTCTGACCTGCGCAAACCAGCTCGCCAGGTCGGCTGTCAGTGGCAGCGTCTACCTTCGACGGCATGACTCAGCAGGGGGTGCGCTGGAGCGCGGACCAGGTGCTGTCACTGGCGCCTGACGCCGCGTCGCGCAAAGCGGGAAGCAAACTCGGCGCGGCCGGGCCGTGGTTGGAGGCGGGGTGTTCCGACAAGGGGGCGGTGTGGGGACTGTGCAAGGGCAGCGGCGGCAGGCCGTATCAGACGGTCGTCGACCTCGCGGGCGGTGCCGGGCCGGCGTACAAGTGCAGTTGCCCGAGCCGGAAGTTCCCGTGCAAACACGCGCTCGGCCTGCTGCTGTTGTGGACGGGCGACGACGGCGCGGTGCCGTCCGGGCGGGCGCCCGACTGGGCCGGGCAGTGGCTGGCGGCCCGCGGGGAGCGGACGGCGCGCAAGCGGTCGGAGGGGGCCGCGGGCCCGGCCTCCGGTTCCGCTGATCCGTGGGCGGCGCTGCGCAGGGCGGAGCGCCGGGCCGAGCGGATCACCGCGGGGGTGACGGAGCTGGAGCAGCGCCTGGCCGACCTGCTGCGCGGTGGTCTGGCCCCGGCCGAACAGGCGGGGTACGGACTGTGGGAGGAGACGGCGGCCCGCATGGTCGACGCGCAGGCTCCCGGGCTGGCGGGCCGGGTGCGGGAGCTGGGGGCCGTGCCGTCGTCGGGGCCGGGCTGGCCGGTGCGGCTGCTGGAGGAGTGCGCACTGCTGCACCTGCTGGGCCGGGGCTGGCTGGGCCGCGAGCGGCTGCCCGAGGCGTTGTCGGCGACGGTCCGTTCCCGGGTGGGCCTGCCCGTCTCCGCGGAGGGGCCCGCGGTGCGGGACCGCTGGCTCGTCCTCGCCCAGTACGACACCGCGGACGCCAGGCTGACCACGCGCAGGATCTGGCTGCACGGCACCGACTCCGGGCGTACGGCTCTGCTGCTCTCCTACGGCGCGGCGGGCCGGGCCCCGGAGCTCGCACTGCCGGTGGGTCTGGCCCTGGAGGCCGAGGTGTCCTCCCAGCCGGGCTCGGGACAGCCGCGGGCGGTCCTGGGCGAGCGGTTCGCGTCCCCGGCGCCCACCCCGATCCGTCCACCCGGTGTGACGACGGCGGAGGCGGCGGCCCGCTACGGCGCGGCGCTGCGGGACGATCCGTGGCTGGAGTCGGTTCCGGCGACACTGCGGGAGGTCGTTCCGGTCCCGGACGGAGAGTCCTGGCAGCTGGCCGACGCCGCCTCCGACTCCGCGCTGCCCCTCACGCGCGCGGCCCGGACGCGTCCGGGCCTGTGGCGGCTGGTCGCCCTGTCGGGCGGCGCGCCGGTCACGGTCTTCGGCGAGTGCGGCCACCGGGGCTTCACCCCGTTGACCGCCTGGCCGCACAGCGAAGAAAAGATGGTGACTCTGTGCTGATACCTCGACAACCATCCGTGACATCAGCCCTGGCAGCGGCCTCGGAATGTCCGGCAAAGGAGTGACGTCACCGCGCTACGCGGGGCACTGCCGGCGCAGCGGGAACCTCTCACCCAAAAGGCGCAAAATATCAGAGAGTATCCCATCTGAATATCTTTTCTCTTTCGCATCACGCATTTGTTCCACCCCAGGGGAAACCCGGTCCATGTGACCCTTCAACCACTCCCGGGCAGCCGGCGACGGAAAGGAAGCTCATGATCAGGAACTCCACCCCGCCGGAGGCGCCCGCCACGGGCGCCTGGGAGGAGTTGGTCACCACCGCCCTGCTCGGCACGGACCGGCGCACGCCCCCGGCCGGCGCGCCCGGACGGACGGCGCCGGTGGCGCTGCTCGACGCGGCGGCCGTGCAGACCGTGCGGCGGCGTGCGGGGCTGCGCCCCGCTCCGGCGGCCCGGCGCCCGGAGCCCGCACCGGAGGATCCGCGTCCGCCGCTGCCCGCGGCTGCGGGCCGCAGGCTCGCCATGCTGCTGGCCGACCGGCCCGGTGCGTCGGGCGGCCGCAGGGGCACGGCACCGGACCTGATGGAACTGCTGCCCCAGTGGCTCGCGGCGGCGAACACTCACGGGTACGCCCCGCCCCCGGAAGCGCTGCCCGCCCTGCTGGACGCCGCGCGAAGCCGTACGGACCTGCGCCCGGCCGCACTGGCCTTCGGCGGCCCGCGCGCACGGTGGCTGGCGGGACTGAACCCGGACTGGCGGTTCGCCCTGCGCGCGGCCCCGGGCGCCGCCGCGCCGGCCGGCTCCGAGGAAGCCGGCCGCGTCCGGAGGCTGTGGGAGGAGGGCCTGTTCGCGGAGCGGGTCGCGCTGCTGGCATCGATACGTTCGCGCACGCCCGCGGCCGCACGCGAACTGCTCGCCGGCTCCTGGGCCACCGAGCGGGCCGAGGACCGGCTGATGTTCCTCGACTCCCTGCGGACGGGGCTCGGACCGGACGACGAGGCGTTCCTGGAAGAGGCCCTGGCCGACCGCAGCCGCAATGTACGGTCCACGGCCGCGGAGCTGCTCTCGGCGCTGCCCGGATCCGCGCTCGCCTCACGGATGGCCGGCCGGGCCCGCTCCTGCGTGGCCGTCGACCACACACGCGGGGCACCGACGCTCGTCGTCGAGGCACCGCACGAATGCGACGCGGCCATGGAGCGCGACGGCATCGCCCCCAAGGCTCCGGCAGGGCGGGGCGAACGATCTTGGTGGCTGGGCCAGTTGGTGGAGGCGGCACCGCTCGCGACCTGGCCCGGACGGCTGGGCGGGCGCACACCGCGGGAGATCGTGGCCCTTCCGGTCGCGGACGGATGGCAGGGCGAGCTGCACGCCGCCTGGTGCCGGGCGGCGGTGCGGCAGCGGGACGCACAGTGGGCGCGGGCGCTCCTCGGACCGCCCGCCGCCTCCGACGCCGGCGGTCCCGGCGCGGTGTCCCTGGCCGAGCGCGCCAAACTGCTCGGCACGCTGGACGCCGCCGAGCGGGCCGACTGGGTGGCCGGATTCATCGCGGCACACGGACTGCCCGAGGCGTTTCAACTGCTCGGGGTGTGCGCGGTGCCGTGGGCGGCACCGCTCGGACGGGCGGTGGTCGACGCGCTCAACATCGCGCGGGACGCAGGGAGTTACCCATGGAGTTTCAGTGGAGTGATGGGGCTTGCCGAGCGGTGCCTGGATCCCGCGGAGGCGAGCCGGCTCGACGGACTGCTGGCGGTTCCGGACGAGGCGGAGGACGCGTCGCCGGGGGCCGGAGGCTACTGGGCGGAGGCATTCCAGCGGCTCGTGACGACCTTGCGGCTGCGCTCCGCCATGGCCGGCGAACTGGAGGCGGCGCGGGCCGGCTGAGTCCCGCTCCGGGTGAGGGCGGGTCTCCCTGGGGGCCGCGCCCCCAGGCCGAGCCGCTCGCACCCGGCCGGCGCCGCGTGACCCCGCGGGAGCCGCCGGTGGCGCCCCTACGCCTCGGCGGGCTGGCGGACGTTCGCCCTGACCCAGTCGACGATCGACTGGGTGGTCGCGCCCGGGGTGAAGATCTCCGCGACACCCTTCTCCTTGAGCGGCGGAATGTCCGCCTCCGGGATGATGCCGCCGCCGAATACGACGATGTCCTCCGCCTCGCGCGCCCTGAGCAGTTCGATCACCGCGGCGAACAGGGTGTTGTGCGCGCCCGAGAGGATGGACAGGCCGATCGCGTCGGCGTCCTCCTGGATCGCCGTGTCCACGATCTGCTCCGGGGTCTGGTGGAGCCCGGTGTAGATGACCTCCATACCGGCGTCGCGCAGGGCCCGCGCGATCACCTTGGCGCCCCGATCGTGGCCGTCGAGCCCCGGCTTGGCCACCACCACGCGGATCGGACCGGCTGCCACACCCATCACTGCCTCCATGAAGCGACTGCATCCATCCGTACCGACAAGTACCGCACACGCGGCACGGACACCCCGCACCACACCGGCCGGGTAAGTGAACGAACGTTATCGCCAGCATCCCGCACCCGGCAGTTTCACGACGCAGAGGGAGGGGGAAATCACATGGTGGGACATTCCCCCGAGTTCACCGGGCAGGGGGGACCCGCAGGCCGCGCACCGTTCCCCGTCCGTGCGGCCCGAGCGCCGCACTCCTGTGCCGCGGCGCGCGGAGCACTGCGGGAGCAGACACGACGGGAGCCGCGACGAGGTCGCCGCACCACCGCGCCGCAGGCCGCGCGCCGCGGTGGTGCGACGTATCGGCGAGGGCAGGAAGGGCACCCGGGACCGGTGGGGCACGGCAGCGCGAAACCCGCCCGGCCGGCCGCCCCCACCGCGACTGCCCACGAGGGCACACGGGGGACAGGGCCGTCCTCCAGCGTGCCGACAGGAGGTCGGCCATGAAGGTCACCAGGGTCGCGGACCCCATTCTCCCGCTCTGCCGGTGCCTGCTGCCGTGCAGGCTGGCGGGGCTCTCACTGGCTCTGCTGAAGGCGACCGCCCTGGAGCTCGCGATCCTCGCGGGCCATCTCCTGCTCTATCCCTCGGGCATCGTCCAGGAGCGCCGCGGCGCCTCCGGCGCGCTCCCGGAGCCCGGTGGCGCCGCCCAGCTGCCGGCCGAGGCCAAGCCACCGGTCGTGCTGCTGCACGGGTTCATCGACAACCGCTCGGTGTTCGTCCTGCTGCGCCGCAGCCTCGCCCAGCACGGCAGGCAGCGCGTGGAGTCCCTGAACTACTCACCGCTGACCTGCGACATCCGCACCGCGGCCGAACTGCTCGGCCGCCACATAGAGGAGATCTGCGAGCGCACCGGCAGCAGGCAGATCGACGTCGTCGGGCACAGCCTCGGCGGGCTGATCGCCCGCTACTACGTGCAACGGCTCGGCGGCGACCTGCGGGTCCGCACCCTCGTCACCCTCGGCACCCCCCACTCCGGCACCCGGGTCGCGCCGCTGGCCAACGCCCATCCGATCGTGCGGCAGATGCGCCCCGGTTCCGAGCTGATCGAGGAGCTGTCACGCCCCGCGCCGGGCTGCAGCACCCACTTCGTCAGCTTCTGGAGCGACCTCGACCACCTGATGGATCCGCTGGAGTCGGCCTGCATCGACCACCCCGACCTGAAGGTGGAGAACATCCAGGTGAGCGGAATCGGGCATCTCGCCCTGCCACTGCACCCCGCCGTGGCGACCGGGATACGAGAGGTCCTCGACACCGCACGGCCCGGGGACCCGACCGCCAAGCGCGCCGGCGGAGTGACCGTCGCCTGACAGCCGGCCCCTTGAGATCGAACGCAGCTCGAACACAAAGTTAAAGCCGTCTCCACACACCGGCGAAACACGGCTGAATGCCCGTTTCCCGCATCGGGGAAACCTGCGGAAGATTGTCGCGCCCTCATACCGCCGGGTACAGTCACCGCACTGCTCTGCCAGCCCCTGTTGTCGAGGCGAAAGAGAAGTTGGTGAACGACCGTCACCCGTCGGGGAGCGCGACCGCCCCGGCTCCGGCCTCCGATGCCGCCTCGACGCCCTACGCGTCGTACGACGGTCAGGAAGCCGCGTACGGCGACTTCACCGCCTACGGCGACTACGGCGCCACCGGTTTCCACACCGGCACGTACGCCCCGGCCGACTACGCCGCCGACCACCTCCACGAAGGCTTCACGGGCGCCGAGGCGCACACCACGGGTACGTACGACACCGCCGGCTGGGCCGCGAACGGCCACCAGAGCCCGGACTACGACCCGTACGCGGCCCAGCACCACACCGCCTACGACACCGGCGCGTACGACACCACCGCCTGGGCGACGGGCTACCAGCAGCAACTGGCCTCCGTCCCGGCGCAGTCCGCCCCGGTCGACACCAGCGGCCAGTGGGACGCGCACACCTGGCTCCAGCCGGACCAGCCGGCCGTCGCCGAAGCCACCCAGCAGTGGGACTGGAACACGCAGGCCTTCGACACCGGCGCGTACGACGCCACGCAGTGGAACGGGGACGCGACCACCACGGTCGCCGAGAACCTCGACGCGGCCGAGCCGCACGAGCCTCACGGCGACCTGGCGGAAGAGGAACCGGCCGCCACCGTCGAGCCGGACGCGGCACCGCCGCTGCTCGACGACGAGGAAGAAGTCACCCCCGCCCCGCCTCCCGCTCCGCGAGCGGCCTCCCGGGCCGCGGGCCGCTCCCGGCGCCGCCCCCCGGCCAAGCGCTCCGCACTGCTCACGGTGGCCGTGCCCTCGGTCTGCGTGATGGGTGTCGCCGGAATCGCCGCGGCCTCCGTGGGCGGACTGACCGAGGACGGCAAGGACAGCGCGGCGGCCACGCCTGACGCGCACCCGGTCAAGGCGTCCACCGCCAACAACAAGCTGGACACCCAGCTGCAGAGCGTGTCCGCAGGGGCGAACGACTTCGCCGACCGTGCCAGCCGGTACCAGGAGCGCATCGACCTCAAGGCGCAGCAGGAGTCCGAGAAGAGGAAGGCGGCGGAGGAGGCGGCCCGGCTGGAGCGGCTGCGGCCCAAGTTCGCCGTCCCCGTCCTGCAGAGGGGCCTCAGCGCCTACTTCGGCCAGGCCGGCGTGAACTGGATGTCCGTGCACACCGGCATCGACTTCCCCGTGTCGTACGGGACCTCGGTGCTGGCCGCCACCGACGGCACGGTCCGCACACAGTGGAACAGCGCCTACGGCAACATGATGATCGTGACCGCGATGGACGGCACGGAGACGTGGTACTGCCACCTCTCCAGCTACCAGGTCCCCTCCGGTACGACGGTGAAGGCCGGACAGCCCATCGCGTACTCCGGGAACTCCGGCAACTCGACGGGCCCGCACCTGCACTTCGAGGTCAGGCCCGCGGGCGGGTCGCCCATCGACCCGCTGTCGTGGCTGCGCAGCCACGGCCTCGACCCGACGTAGGCCCCGCCCCGCCCTCGCTACAGCTTCTCCACCGGCGCGTACCGCAGCAGCAGCCGCTTGGCCTTGCCGTCGCCGAAGTCGATCGTCGCCTGTGCCTTGTCGCCCGTGCCCGCGACAGCCACCACCGTGCCGAGGCCGAACTGGTCGTGCGTGACCCGGTCTCCGACGGCGAGGGCCGCCACCGGCTTCTCCGAGGTGCGGCGGGTGGCGAAGCCCGAGGCGCCGGACGCTGACGAGCGGGAGCGGGACGAGGACAGCGAGGCCGCCACCGAGGACGCCGGACCGGAGGACGCGAAGCCCGAGCCGCCCGTACGCTTCCAGTCCACGTGTGCCGTCGGGATCTCCTCCAGGAACCGGGAGGGCGGGTTGTACGACGGCTGGCCCCAGGCGCTGCGCATCGCCGAGCGGGTCAGGTACAGCCGCTCCCGCGCGCGGGTGATGCCGACGTAGGCCAGGCGCCGCTCCTCCTCCAGCTCCTTGGTCTGGCCGAGGGCCCGCATGTGCGGGAAGACGCCGTCCTCCATGCCGGTCAGGAAGACCACCGGGAACTCCAGGCCCTTGGCGGTGTGCAGGGTCATCAGGGTGATGACGCCGTCGCCGTCCTCCTCGTCCGGGATCTGGTCGGAGTCGGCGACCAGGGCGACCTGCTCCAGGAAGTCGGAGAGCGCGACCGGCTCCCCCTCACCACGCTCCTGCTCGAACTCCAGGGCGACGGCGGCGAGTTCCTGGAGGTTCTCGATACGGGTCTCGTCCTGCGGGTCGGTGGAGGCCTGCAACTCACCCAGGTAGCCGGTGCGTTCCAGGACCGCCTCCAGGACCGTGGCCGGTCCGGCGCCCGACTCGACGATCGTGCGGAGGTCCTCCATCAGCGTGTTGAACCGCTTGACCGCGTTCGTGGAGCGCGCGGCCATGCCGTAGGCCTCGTCGACGCGGCGCAGCGCCTGCGGGAAGCTGATCCTCTCCCGCTGGGCGAGGGCGTCGATCATCGCCTCGGCGCGCTCGCCGATGCCCCGCTTGGGCACGTTGAGGATGCGGCGCAGCGGGACGGAGTCCTCCGGATTGGCCAGGACCCGCAGGTAGGCCAGGACGTCCCGGACCTCCTTGCGCTCGTAGAAGCGGACGCCGCCGACGACCTTGTAGGGCAGGCCGACGCGGATGAAGATCTCTTCGAAGACACGGGACTGGGCGTTGGTGCGGTAGAAGACGGCGACGTCGCCGGCCTTGGCCTCGCCCGCGTCCGTGAGCCGGTCTATCTCCTCGGCGACGAAGTGCGCCTCGTCGTGCTCGGTGTCGGCGACGTAGCCCGTGATGCGGGCGCCCGCGCCGGCGTTGGTCCACAGGTTCTTGGGGCGGCGGGACTCGTTGCGCTCGATGACCGCGTTGGCGGCGGACAGGATCGTCTGCGTGGAGCGGTAGTTCTGCTCCAGCAGGATCGTCGTCGCGTCCGGGTAGTCCTCCTCGAACTGGAGGATGTTGCGGATGGTCGCGCCGCGGAAGGCGTAGATCGACTGGTCGGCGTCACCGACGACGCACAGCTCGGCCGGTCGCAGGTCGTCCTCGGCGGGCGGCACGCCGGCCACGTCCGGGGAGGGCTCGCCGGTGCCGACCAGCTCCCGTACCAGGGCGTACTGCGCGTGGTTGGTGTCCTGGTACTCGTCGACCAGGACGTGCCGGAAGCGGCGGCGGTAGTGCTCGGCCACGTCCGGGAAGGCGCGGAGCAGGTTGACCGTCGTCATGATCAGGTCGTCGAAGTCGAGGGCGTTGGCCTCGCGCAGCCGCGACTGGTAGAGGGCGTAGGCCTGGGCGAGGGTCTTCTCGAAGCCGTCGGTGGCCTGGGCTGCGAAGTCCTCCTCGTCGATCAGCTCGTTCTTGAGGTTGCTGATCTTGGCGCTGAACGACTTGGGCGGGTAGCGCTTGGGGTCGAGGTCCAGGTCGCGGCAGACCAGGGCCATCAGGCGCTTGGAGTCGGCGGCGTCGTAGATCGAGAAGGAGGACGTGAAGCCGAGCTTCTTGCTCTCCCGGCGCAGGATGCGCACGCACGCGCTGTGGAAGGTCATCACCCACATCGCGCCCGCGCGCGGTCCGACGAGCTGCTCGACGCGCTCCTTCATCTCGCCGGCGGCCTTGTTGGTGAAGGTGATCGCCAGGATCTGGCCGGGGTGGGCGCCCCGCTCGGCCAGCAGGTGCGCGATCCGGTGCGTGAGCACACGGGTCTTGCCGGAGCCGGCGCCGGCCACGATGAGCAGCGGGGAGCCGGAGTGCACCACGGCGGCACGCTGGTTGTCGTTCAGCCCCTCCAGGAGCGCGGCCGCGTCCACGACCGGCCGGTGGGCGCCGTCGCGGTAGTAGGCGTCCCGGTCCGGGGGCACGTCGAACTTCCCGCCGAACAGGTCGTCCGGAACCGGCTCCGGAGCGTGATCGTCCTCGGGCGGCGGCGGGGGCTCTTCCTCGTGGCCGCGGGGGGCCTGGAGATCCGCCAGGAAGCTGTCGTCAAAGAGGCTGCTCATCGCTCTACGAGTCTAGGGCGCCCCACCGACAACCCGTGGCCGCCCCGGAAAGATGACCGTTCGACGGGGCCGAGACGAAGGTCACGAAAACGTATCGGACATACCTCGCATCAACCTTCACACACGCCACACAAGTTGGTTAGCGTGCGGTCTGACCGCATGATCGTCACCGGGGGACTCGCCTGACGACGCGGCCTCCACGCAATCCACCCGCCCTCGACGGCCAACCGGCAGGCGGACGATGGAAGGAGTCGCCTCCCTTGGCGTCGCACAGCAGCACGCGGCCCGCCGCGACGCCCGGACCGGGCACGCGCGGGTCGGACGGCGCCGGGCCGAGCCCGGAGGAGATCGAGAGGAAGCTCGACTACCTGTACGGCCGGGCGGGGTCGTCCACCGCGCGGAGGGACACCGCGGAGAAGGACGGCGCCCAGAAGAGGGGGGCGAGGCAGCGCGGGCTGGTCGCCGCGCTCCTCGACGACGTCGCCAAGCGCACCGACATGCTCGGCAGGGCGCGCGAGATGCTCGGGTCCTTCGCGGCGGCCCCGAACCGCAGCGGTGACGGCACCCCCGAGACCGCCGCCCTGCTGCTCACCGAGACCCCGCAGGGCTACTTCGACCAGGCCCAGCTGATCGGCCGGCTGAACGCACGCCGCGAAAGCCTGGCCGACGGTCCCGGCACGCGTCCGCCCGCGCCCGGGGCCGCGGCACCTGTTCTTCCCGAGCCTTCGGACGAGCAGCAGCACGACATCGGCGCGTCCAAGGCGGCCGTCCAGCGGAAGCTGGCACACGCGCGCGTACTGCTGTCCGCACACCACGCGCACGAGGCAACCCCCACGACCGAGCCCGCCCCGCGGCCGCAGACGGCGGAGAACGCGCAGAACACCACCACCTCGACTCGGCAGACCGACAGCACGACCTCCGGGACCCCGACCGGCATGTCCCCGGAGCACGCGGCGGGCGAGTTTCCGGAGGAGACGCCCGGCGTGTTCCCGGAACAGGCGACCGGCGCGTTCCCGGGGCAGACGGCCGGCATGACCCTGGAGCACGCGGCCGGCGGGTTTCCGGAACAGGCGACTGGCGGGTTCCCGGTGCAGACGCCCAACCTGGCCCCGGAGCAGGCGGCTGCCGTGTCCCCAGGGCACGCGCCCGGCATGTCCGAGCAGACGGCCGGCATGACCCCGGAGCACGCGGCCGGCGGGTTTCCCGAGCAGGCATCCGGCGTGTTCCCGGAGCAGGCATCCGGCGTGTTCCCGGGGTGGGCGCCCGGTTCCACGGCTGCGACCAGGGCGGATCAGGCCCTCGCCTTCGCTCGTGAACAGATCGGAAAGCCGTACGTGTGGGGGGCGGCGGGTCCGGGGTCGTACGACTGCTCCGGTCTCACCCAGGCCGCCTGGAAGGCCGCGGGTGTCACGCTGCCCCGAGCGGCCCGCGACCAGGCCCAGGCCGGTACGGCGGTTCCGCTCTCCGAGGCCCGGCCCGGCGACCTCGTCTTCTTCGCCTTCCTCGACGACGCGGAGCACGTCGGCCTCTACGCCGGTGACGGCGTGCTGATCCACGCGCCGAGGCCCGGCGACCGCGTCCGCGAGGAGTCCGTCCACCACGACGGCGCATCGGCGGCGCACCGCGTGGTCCGGCCGGCCTGAGGGCGGCCCGTCCCGTCCGGCAGGCCGCCGGCGGACCGGTTTTCGCAGGCACCCGCGCGCGTGCCCCGCGCGTGGGCGGGCGAAGCTCCTTAGCATCGGGCCATGCCCGGCACCTCACCCTTGCGCGCCTGGTTGGCGCAGCGCCCTCCGGCGGCCGGCGCCGCCGTGATGGCCACCGGCATCGTGTCGGTCGCCCTGCATCTGGCGGGCTACGAGCTGCTGTCCCGCGTGATCCTCGCGCCGGCGTGCTTCGCCTGGCTGACGCTGGCGGCGGACTTCGTCCTGCGGCTGCTGGGCGACCGGTCGCGGTGGATCAAGGACGCGGGGACGCCGGGCGCCCTCACCGCCGTCGCGGCGACGACCGTGCTCGGGACCCGTTTTGCGTCGCTGGGGTGGCAGACGCTCGCGGAGGCGCTGCTCGCGCTGGCCTTCGTACTGTGGCCGGGGCTGCTGGTGCTGGTGGTCCGCAACTCCCGGCGGCCGATGCCCGGAGCGGTGTTCCTGAGCTGCGTGGCGACCGAGGGCCTGGCCGTGCTCGCCGCCACGCTGGCCAGGACGCAGGGGGTGGCCTGGCCGGCGTACGCCGCGCTGGTGCTGTTCTGGATCGGGCTCGCGCTGTACGTCTTCGCGCTGTGCTGCTTCGACCCGCGGCAGTTGCTCGAAGGGCACGGGGACCACTGGATCGCGGGCGGCGCCCTGGCGATCTCGGCACTCGCCGGCGCACGGCTGGTCACCGTCGGCTCGGGCAGGTACCTGTGGGACGGCGACGACAGCGATGTCCTGCGGACGGTGACCCTGGCGCTCCTCGTACTCGACCTGTGCTGGTACGCCGTCCTGGTCGTCGCCGAACTGGTACGGCCCCGGCCGCGCTACGACGTGCGCCGCTGGTCGACCGTGTTCCCGATGGGCATGACGGCGGCGGCGAGCATGTCCGTCGCGACCGCCGCGAACCTCCCGTCGTGGGGGCTCGGGGAGGTGCTGCTGTGGATCGCGGTGGCGGCGTGGCTGGCCGTCGCCGCGGGCGCGGTCCTGGAGGCGCGCAAGGAACTCAGGGCGCTGCGCTGACCGTCACGTCCACAGCACGGCGATGAAGATGTTCGCCATGGTGAGCCCGCCCACCAGGCCGAACAGGCTCTTGTCCACCTTCTCGTCGTCCCGCTTGACGTAGACGAGGCCGAGGATCACGATCAGCAGCGCCAGCTTCACGCCGATCTTGATGTTGTCGACGTGGTGGCCCTGGGCCTGGTTGAGGCCGACCAGGACCACGCCGGTGACCAGCATGGTCAGCGCGCCGTGCAGCATCGCCGGCACGAACCGGGCCGTGCCCCGGCCCATCGCCTTCATCTGGGTGAGGAAGCCGCCGAGCAGTGCGGCGATACCGATGATGTGCAGACCGACGAAGAGATGGATGAGTACGTCCATGACTCGGCAGCCTAACCAGCGGTCTGCCCGCCCCGGGCACCGGCCCGTCCCAAGCGATCCGCATATATGCGAGCCATAGCACCTCGTCCGGCCCGAATGCCCCGGAAACCCCCGCATCGGTCATCGCAGCACGCGAAGGCGGCGTCCCAGGAACCGATTCGCGGTCACATACGGTCAGCCCGCGATCCGCTGGCGCCACTTCCGTACATGACCTCACCAAGCGGTCACCGAGCGGCTTAGCTCCTCCCCCAGGTGACCGGCTTCACCGCCGCCCGGGCCAGGGGCGGCGGCCGGACACCACCGCCGAGAGGTCCGGCGGCGGGCCGCTCCCCTGTGCGGCCCGCCGCCGGACCAGGACCCCGCCTCAGCAGGCCGGCAGAAAGGACGTGACGCTCCAGGTGGCAGCGCACCGCAGGCTCCGACAGCGCAAGCTCGGAGGGAGCACCGTCCGTACGGCCGCCACGATCGCCCTCGCGGGCGCCGCGACGGCGACCGGCTTCGACGGCACCGGGCACGCCGCTCCGCGGCCGGCGCCGGAGCAGATCAAGGCCACGGTGGACAGGCTCTACCGGGAGGCGGAGACCGCCACCGAGAAGTACGACGGGGCGAAGGAGAAGGCGGACACGGCCGAGAAGCGGCTGAGGGAACTGGGCGACGAAGCCGCCCGCAGGCAGCAGAAGCTGAACACCGCCCGCGACGCGCTGGGCACGATCGCCGCGGCGCAGTACCGGGACGGCGGGATCGACCCCGTGGTGCAGCTGCTCCTGTCCGACGACCCCCGGCAGTACCTGGACGGGGCCGAGTTCGCCGAGCGGGCCGGTGTCCGGCAGACGGCCGCCGTGTCCGACGTGCGCCGGCAGCTACGGGAGATCGGCCGGCTGCGGGGGGACGCGCGGATCGAGCTGACCTCACTCCGCTCGCGGCAGGCGGAACTGCGACGGCAGAAGAAGACGGTCACCACCAAACTGGACGAGGCCCGGCGGCTGCTGGCGGGACTGCCCCCGCAGCAGCGCGCCGCGATCGCCCAGGGCGGGGGCACGGGGCACGCGACCCGCCACGGCTCCGGTGGCCGGGATCCACTCGTCGGTGACCCGGCGGCGGTCACCGCCCCCGGTGCCCGCGCGGCGACGGCCGTCGCCTACGCCTTCCGGAAGCTCGGCAGCCCCTATGTGTGGGGCGCGACCGGGCCCGACGCCTTCGACTGCTCGGGCCTGATCCAGGCCGCCTACCGCTCGGCCGGGGTGGCGCTGCCCCGCACCACCTACGCCCAGATCAACGCGGGCCGCCGTGTCCCGCGCTCCGCTCTGCGCCCCGGCGACCTGGTCTTCTTCTACTCCGGTGTCAGCCACGTCGGCCTCTACGTCGGCAACGGCCAGATGATCCACGCCCCCAACCCCTCGGCCCCGGTCCGCCTGGCCCCGATCGACCAGATGCCTTTCGCGGGGGCGACCCGGGTGGCATGAGGGGCGCCGGGTATGAGGGGCCGCCGGGCCGGGATGCGCGCCGGCGGTCGGCGGCATCCACTCGCAAGGCGTGCCTACCGGCGGCGAAGGTCACACCAGCCGGCGTGCCGTCGCCCAGCGGGTCAGCTCGTGGCGGTTGGAGAGCTGAAGCTTCCTCAGCACCGCGGAGACGTGGGACTCCACCGTCTTGACGGAGATGAAGAGCTGCTTGGCGATCTCCTTGTACGCGTAGCCGCGGGCGATGAGCCGCAGCACCTCGCGCTCACGCTGGGTGAGGCGGTCGAGGTCCTCGTCGACCGGCGGGGCGTCGGTGGAGGCGAAGGCGTCGAGGACGAAGCCGGCCAGGCGCGGGGAGAAGACGGCGTCGCCCTCCTGGACCCTGAAGATCGAGTCGATCAGGTCGGTGCCCGTGATCGTCTTCGTCACGTAGCCACGCGCTCCGCCGCGGATCACGCCGATCACGTCCTCCGCGGCGTCCGACACGGACAGCGCGAGGAAGCGCACGGGCCGCTCGGTGTCGGCGGTCAGCGCGGCGCAGCGCCGCAGCACCTCCACTCCGCCGCCCCCGGGCAGGTGGACGTCGAGCAGGACCACCTCGGGCCGGGTGGCGGTGATGACCGTGACCGCCTGGTCGACGTCCGCGGCCTCGCCGACGACCTCCACGCCCGTCTCCTCGGTCTGGCCGATCTCGGCCTGGACCCCGGTGCGGAACATGCGGTGGTCGTCGACGAGGACCACGCGCACATGCCGCCCGCCGGTCCCCGCCGTCTCCGCTCCCGCCGTACCGTTCGCCTCGGTCGGGTCGCTCATCACGTGTTCTCCGCCCTCTCCATCTCCAGCTCGACCTCCGTGCCGCCGTCCGGCACGGCCCGCAGCCGGGCCGTCCCCCCGTTGCGCTCCATGCGGCCGATGATCGATTCTCTGACGCCCATCCGGTCGGCGGGTATCGCGTCCAGGTCGAAGCCGGGTCCGCGGTCCCGGACGGACACGAAGACGGTCCTGCCCTCGACCTCGGCGTAGACCTGGACGGCGCCGCCCTCGCCACCGTACTTGGCGGCGTTCACCATGGCTTCCCTCGCGGCCTGCATCTGGGCACCGATCCGGTCGTCGAGCGGGCAGTCGCCGACCACGACCACCTCTATGGGGACGCCGTGCTTGTCCTCGACCTCGGCGGCGTTGCGCTTGACCGCCTCGGCGAGGGTGGCCGGTTCGTCGGCCTCGTCCTTGCCGTTGCCCTCCGGCTTGTAGAGCCACGCGCGCAGGTCGCGCTCCTGGGCGCGGGCGAGGCGGCGCACCTCGCCCGCGTTCTCCGCGTTGCGCTGGATCAGGGTCAGGGTGTGCAGCACCGAGTCGTGGACGTGGGCGGCGACCTCGGCCCGCTCCTGGGCCCGGATGCGCATCAGGCGCTCCTCGGAGAGGTCCTGGGTCATGCGCACGAGGTAGGGGCCGGCGAGCAGGGTTATGCCGACCAGGACGGCGAGCGCCGCCTGGAGGACCGAGCCGAGGTGGGCGGCGGACCCCTGCATCACGAATATGGCGGAGACGCCGGCCGTGACCAGCAGGACGCCCGCGCCGGCGCGGGCCAGGGTGAGCGTACGGCGGCGTCGGCCGACCTCGACCCAGCGGGCCCGGCGGGCGTTGTCCGCCTGGCGCCAGACCAGGGCGACACCCGCGGCGACGAGGACGGCCGGCAGGAGGTAGGCCTTCGCCCCGTTGCCCGGATTGATGCTGCCGACGAAGACCATCGCCACGACGACCATGAGGAGCAGGGCGACGATCTGGCCCTTGTCCGGCTTGCGGGCGACGATCCTGCGGCGGCCGTCCGGCGAGGTCTCGGTGGTGACGAGGGACGGCGGCTTCTGGTCGCCGACGCCGCCGACGCCGAGGGGCACGAAGAACCAGAAGGCCGCGTACACCAGCGCGCCGAGGCCATCGGCCATGAACAGGCCGACGAAGACCAGCCGCACCCAGACG
Source organism: Streptomyces sp. NPDC087787 (assembly GCF_044743035.1). NCBI lineage: Bacteria > Bacillati > Actinomycetota > Actinomycetes > Kitasatosporales > Streptomycetaceae > Streptomyces > Streptomyces sp. NPDC087787. Next base: position 77,645 of record NZ_JBIUVQ010000011.1, on the reverse strand, counting down.
ACGGGCAGCCCGAGGTGCCCGGCGAGGCCCCGCGCCACTCCGCCGAGCCAGCGTCCGTCGCTGCTGCGGTAGAGCTTGCGCGGCGGCCGCGGGTCGTCGAGGGGCGCTGCTGCGGCTTCCGGCATGCCACTGATGGTCACACGCCCGGCGGTGCGGGAGCATCAGGGTCCGCCCCCTAGACTCCCCTGATCTTCGAACCTGCCCTTCCGGCCCGCTCTTCGCGGGCACCCTGATCGCGGCCCGGAAGCCGGTCGAACGCACCCCCGGCCGCGGCTCAGGGGCGAATCAGGGTTCGCCCAGGGTCGTCCCGGCTCCCGCCACGACCGCGCGCCCGTCACCATGGACGCATGACGAATCACCAGCACGCCGCGCAGAGGCCGGAGCCCGGCTCTTGCCCGGGCCCGTCCCCGGGCAACGGAGAAGGGGACGCCGTGCCCGGCGCGGGTGCGGGTGCGGAGCGCGACCGGGGGGCGACGCCGGGAACGCGCCTCGAGGCCGATACCGGGCCGGACGGCACCGAGGGCGTGCCGAGGTTCCGGCGGCACCGGGCGCACCGGATGATCGGCGGCGTCTGCGCCGGTCTGGGCCGGCAGTGCGACATGGACCCGGTGATCTTCCGGATCACGCTGGCCGTGCTGGCGGCGACCGGCGGCATAGGCCTCATCTTCTACGGCTTCGCCTGGCTCTTCGTGCCGTACGACGACGAGGACGAGAACGAGGTGCGCAAGCTCCTCACCGGCCGGGTGGACGGACCGGCGCTCGCGGCCGTGCTGTTCGCGCTGGTCGGCTGCGGGGTCTTCCTGTCCATGCTGGGCAACGGCAGCGTGCTGACCTTCGGCGTCGTCCTGTCCCTGCTGCTCGCCGGCGCCGGGTACTGGTCGCAGCACCGCGGGGCCCCCAGCCCCGATCCGCTCGCCGCCCAGGCCGTCGCCGACGCCCCGCCGGAGGCGCAGGCGCCGCCGGTGCCCGCCATCCACGCCTCCTGGTGGCGCGACCCGATAGTCAAGGACGGCACCCACGTCGGCGGCACGGGCTATCTGTGGGGTCCACAGGACGCGCGCGACCGGAACGACCGGGGTGGCCGGGACCGCTGGGACCTTCGGGACGTCTCCGCTGCCGTCAGCATCGGCCTCGGCGCACGCGCCGGCACGCACGGCGGCGCGTGCACGCGTCCCGTACGCACCGAGCCGCTCCGCCCCCGCGGCCCGCGCGGGATCGGCGGCTGGGTGTTCCTGCTGGCCCTGACCGCCGGCGTTCTCGGCACCCGCCTGACCTGGGACAACCACGCCCTGAACACCAGCCTCCAGACCGGTCTCGCCTGCGCGCTCGCGGTCCTCGGCCTGGGCATGGCGGTGAGCGCGTTCCTGGGGCGGACGGGCTTCGGTTCGATACTGCTGGCCCTGGTCACCGCGGCGCTGCTCGCCGCTTCCACGGCACTTCCGAAGGACGTCACCACGCAGTGGGGGCACCGCACCTGGCAGCCCGCGGCGACGGCGGACGTCCGGCCCGAGTACCGCCTCGGCACCGGGGAGGGCACCTTGGACCTGACCCGGATACGCCTCGGCAAGGGAGCGACGGTGACGACGAAGGCACAGGTGGGAGCGGGCCGGCTGCGAGTGATCGTGCCCGCGGGTATGACCGTGCGGGCGAACATCGAGGTGGGGCTCGGCGACATCCAGCTGCCGGGCGACTCCTCACAGGACGTGGACGTCGCTCCGGGCCGGCGCCAGCAGGTCACGCTGCCCGCGACCGCGGGCGGCAAGGACGCCGGGACCGTGGACCTCAGGCTCCACGTCGGCATGGGACAGGTGGAGGTGAACCGTGCTGCGCCATGAGTTCCAGCCGGGGAAGCTGGTGTCCGGTGTCTTCCTCACCGGCGCGGGCGTGGTCTACGCGGGAGACGCGGCCGGCGCCTGGCACGTCCCGTCGTTCCTGCTGGTCCCGATGGTCGTCGGCGGCCTCTGCCTGGGCGGTGCGGCGGCGGTGGTGAACAGGGCCGTGCGCAGGGACCGCGACGCCCGCCGGACTCCCGGCGGAGCGGGAACGGGAGGGACGGGCTGAGCTACTGGTACTCCCCCGCCCGTCGTCGGCGCCGTGCCCGCAGCGCGGCGTCGGCGGAGAGCATCGGGGCGCCGGCGAGGACGAGGGGCAGCCAGGCCATCAGATAGGCGAGGTCGTTGCCGTAGTAGTAGGGGGTGGTGGGCCAGCTGACCGTGAGCCACAGGCTGAGGGAGATCAGCGCGCCGCCGAGCGCGGCCAGGCGGCCCAGCAGACCGATCAGCGTTCCGAGGCCGACGGCCAGTTCGGCGAAGGCGATGGTGTAGCCGAAGCCGACCGGGTTCTTCAGGGCCAGGTCGACCAGGGCCGGGACGGCGGCGGTGTCGCGGACCGCGCGCATCGTCTCGCCGATCGACCCGGGGCCGGTGGCCTGCATGAAGCCGCTGGAGGTGAGCTTGTCGAGGCCGGCGTAGATGAAGGTGACGCCGAGGAAGACGCGGAGAGGCAGGAGGGCGTAGCGGGCCGCTGTGTCCCGCCAGTCCCGCCAGGTTCGGTTCGGTTCAGCTTGCATGGTCCGGGTCTCCGTACGAACGTGGGTCATCGCTGCGAGCCGCCTCTCACCGCCGTCGTATGCGCCCCTCAATCGACCATACGTATGCGAGGCAGGGCCCGCTCAATCCCACGGGGAGGTTTTTCCGGCTTACGCGTGACTTCAACTCATGCGTCCCAAGGAGTCGGAGTGCTGACGGCCCCTCCACAAAACCATCGCGCCCGATCCGCCGGAGGTGTCGCCCGTCATTCCGCTGCCCCGTCACTCCGTCACGTCGATCGTGTACCGGTTCGTCTCCACGCCCGCCGCCGTGACCACCTGTACCTCGACCCGGCCCGGTTCCACGTCCGCCGGGACGGGCACGGTCAGTGCCGTGTCCGTGGGGTTGCTGAAGCCGCCCGCGACCGGGACCAGGGGTACGTGCACGTTGACCGGGCCGATGCGGACCCTCATACGGGCCAGCCTGTCGGCTCCCTGGGCACCCGGCGGGACGAACCCGGCGCCCCGGATCTCGATGTCGTCGCCGGTCCGGATCGGCGCGTCCAGGTCCCCGGCCTCCCGGGCCCGCACCACCGACAGGACGACCGGCCGGCCGCCGTCCGCGTACTTGCCCGCCAGGTAGGTCGCCGCGGACACCAGCACCACCACCGCCAGCCCCCACGGCAGGTCGGGCAGCTGGTCGGGGCGCCGGGCCAGCCGCACCGCCGCGAACACCAGCGCGACGGCACTGATGACCACGTACTGGATGTCCGTGAAGGCGCCGCGTCCCGCGTCGTCGGTCAGCAGGTCGGCCGCCCGCGGCCGGTCCGCGCGCACCTTCTGGAGCCGCTGCCCCAGCACCCGCAGCCCGACCACCCGCCGCACCAGGACCGCGATTCCGCACACCACGGCGAGCACGGTGACCACACCGGCGCCGCGGGCCAGGTCCAGCCCGGCGATCAGGGCGTCGCGCTCGGTGTGGTCCGAGGCCGCGGCGAGCCGGCCCGCCAGCACCAGCACCGCGTACGCGACGAAGAGCACCCAGCCGGCGGCCACCGCTCGGGAGGTGGACAGCCGGTTGTCCTCGCCGATGACCGGGGCGAGCGCCCCGCCGCGCGCCCGGTGGAGCCAGGAGGCGGCCGTCAGCGCCCCGGCCACCAGGACGGCCGCCAACAGTCCCGCCGTCCGTGCGGTGCTCCAGCCCGCGCCGACCGCCGTCAGCGCCTGCACCAGAAGCAGCAGGACGACCACCGCCCACACCGTGTACGCCGTCCAGCGCCACAGTCGCGCCAGCCAGGCCCCTCCCTCGGCCCGCCCCCGCTCGGCGACGAGTTCCGCGGACTGCGTCAGCTCCTCCGAGACCCACTGCCGGGAGGCCGACGCCGAGTGCGCCACGGCCGCCGGCAGGCCGTGGCCCGCGGCGAACTCGTCCCGCTTGAGAAGGAACGCGGCAACAGCCTGCCGGTGTCCCGCACGCGCCCCGTGCGGGCAGTCCCCGCAGGTGCAGCCGCCCCCGTGGGCGCCCACGCCGCCTCTCGCCTCCTGCACCGCCACGCCCGACGCCCGCCTTCCCCGGATCCCGCGGCCCGGCCGCGGCAACAACACCCCTATGCAGAAAGCGAATTGTGCCCTATACCGCCCCGCTCGCGTTCGTCAGGTCCAGTCGGCGCGGGTGAAGCCGGGAACGCCGTGTTGACCCGGCCGCGCCCGGCTGCGCTGTTCTCCGCGGGGGCGGCGGGATGTCCGGAGATGTCCCGCACGCCGAGGGGCTCAGGTCAGCAGGCCGGGTTCGCTGCGGCTGATGTCCTGCCACAGGGGCTGGTAGTTGATCCACGCCACCAGGTCGCCACCGAGCTGCTCCCGGGTCGCGACCGCCGGTTCGTGGTCGATCAGGACCGGCCGGCCCGCCGCCCGGGCGGTCAGCTGCACCTGGCAGGAGCGTTCCATGGCCAGGAACCACCAGGCGGCGGCGTCCACCGAGTCGCCGACCGTCAGCAGTCCGTGGTTGCGCAGCACCAGCGCCTTGCGCGAGCCCAGCGCGGCCGCGATCCGGCGGCCCTCCTCCGCGTCGACGGTGACGCCGGTGTAGGAGCCGTAGACGGCGTGGTCCTCGTAGAAGGCGCAGCTCTCCTGGGTGATCGGGTCCAGGAGGTCGCCGAGCGCCGCCAGGGCGCGGCCGTGCACGGAGTGGCAGTGGGCGACGGCGACGACGTCCGGGCGGGCGGCGTGCACCTGGGCGTGCACGGTGAACGCGGCCTGGTTGACGTGGTGGCGGCCCTGGAGCACCTGCCCGTCCTGGTTGGCGAGCACCAGGTCGCTCACGGTGACGTGCTTGAACGGCATCCCGAAGGGATTGACCCAGAAGCAGTCGCTGAAATCGGGGTCGCGGGCGGTGATGTGGCCGGAGACGCCGTCCTCGAAGCCGTACCGGGCGAAGATCCGCAGTGCGCCCGCGAGCCGCTCCTTGCGGTACCGGCGTTCGTCGTCCGCCGACTCGTGCCTCGGCGGCATCGCGAACTGCAGCTTCTCGGTGGGCAGGGGCGGGGGCGGGGTGGGCGTGGGGCCGTGCATGGGACCTCCGTCGCTGGATCGACGACGTACGGGCCGGAAGCTACCGCCCGACGGGCCCGGATACGAGCGCCGTGCGGTGAAGATGCCGCGCGGTACACCGGCTCCGTGGCCGAAGGCCGCCGAACACCACCGGCTGCCCCCGCCTGCGTGCCGGCCGCCCCCGCCTGCCACCCAAAACCCGACAGGAGATGTCGGGTATCCGCGCCACACTCGGGGCATGGCGACGAACTGGGCGGCCTTCGCCGCCGCGGAACCCGAACTGTCCGCGACCGTCGCGCGGCGGTTCGGGGCGTTCCCGCACCACGTCCTGGTGACCCTGCGCGTGGACGGCTCCCCGCGCACCACGGGACTCGAGGTGCGCTTCCTGAACGGCGAGCTGTGGCTCGGCATGATGCCGGGCTCGCTCAAGGCGCTCGACCTGCGCCGGGATCCGAGGTTCGCGCTGCAGGCGAACCCGGGGCCGGACACCGCGATGGCCGGCGGTGACGCGCGGATCGCCGGGCGGGCGGTCGAGGTGGAGGATCCCGAGATGAAGGGCGCGTACGTGAAAGAGGTGGAACCGCCGCAGCCGTTCCACCTCTTCCGCACCGAGTTGACGGAGGTCGTACGGACCAGCGTCGAGGACGACACTCATCTGGTCGTCCGGGTCTGGAAGCCAGGAGAGCCGGTGCGGACTCTCAGGCGGACGTAGACCGGAGCGGGGTCACTCCCACTCGATGGTGCCCGGCGGCTTCGACGTCACGTCGAGGACCACGCGGTTGACGTCCCGGACCTCGTTGGTGATGCGGGTCGAGATCTTCGACAGCACGTCGTAGGGCAGCCGCGACCAGTCGGCGGTCATGGCGTCCTCGCTGGAGACCGGGCGCAGCACGATCGGGTGACCGTAGGTGCGGCCGTCGCCCTGGACACCGACGCTGCGCACGTCCGCGAGCAGGACCACCGGGCACTGCCAGATGTCACGGTCGAGACCGGCCGCCGTCAGCTCCTCGCGGGCGATGGCGTCGGCCTCGCGCAGCAGGTCCAGGCGCTCCTTGGTGACCTCGCCGACGATCCGGATGCCGAGGCCGGGGCCCGGGAAGGGCTGGCGCTGGACGATCTCGTCCGGCAGGCCGAGCTCCTGGCCGACCATGCGGACCTCGTCCTTGAACAGCTTGCGCAGCGGCTCGATCAGCTTGAACTCGAGGTCCTCCGGCAGACCGCCGACGTTGTGGTGCGACTTGATGTTCGCGGTGCCGGTGCCGCCGCCGGACTCGACGACGTCCGGGTAGAGGGTGCCCTGGACGAGGAACTCCACCGCCGGGCCCTCGTCCGCGATGATCTCCGCCTGGGCCTGCTCGAAGACGCGGATGAACTCGCGGCCGATGATCTTCCGCTTCTCCTCGGGGTCGCTGACTCCCTTGAGGGCGGTGAGGAAGCGCTCCTCGGCGTCGACGACCTTCAGCTGCACGCCGGTCGCGGCCACGAAGTCCTTCTCGACCTGCTCGGTCTCGCCCTTGCGCATCAGGCCGTGGTCGACGTAGACGCAGGTCAGCTGGGAGCCGATGGCCTTCTGCACGAGTGCGGCGGCGACCGCGGAGTCCACGCCCCCGGACAGTCCGCAGATCGCCCGCCTGTCGCCGACCTGCTCGCGGATGACGGCGACCTGCTCGTCGATGACGTTGCCGGTGGTCCAGTCCGGCTTGAGGCCCGCACCGCGGTAGAGGAAGTGCTCGAGGACCTGCTGGCCGTGCGTGGAGTGCATGACCTCCGGGTGGTACTGGACGCCGTACAGCTTCTTCTCGTCGTTCTCGAACGCGGCGACCGGGACGACGTCCGTGGAGGCGGTGACCGAGAAGCCCTCGGGGGCGGCGGAGCAGGCGTCGCCGTGCGACATCCACACGTCCTGCTCGGCCGGGGTGCCCTCGAAGAGGGTGGAGGAGGGCTTGGAGACGGCCAGTCCGGTGCGGCCGTACTCGCGGGCCCCGGAGTTGTCCACGGTGCCGCCGAGGACCTGTGCCATCAGCTGGAAGCCGTAGCACATGCCGAAGACGGGGACGCCGGACTCGAAGATCGCGCGGTCGAGGCGCGGGGCGCCCTCTTCGTACACCGAGGAGGGGCCGCCGGAGAGGATGATCGCCGCCGGGTTCTTGGCGAGCATCTCCGAAACCGGCATGGAGCTCGGCACGATCTCGCTGTAGACCCGTGCCTCACGGACGCGACGGGCGATGAGCTGGGCGTACTGCGCGCCGAAGTCGACGACCAGGACGGTGTCGGGGGCGGCGGCAGCGGGAGTCGCTGATGACACGGGGTGCCTTCCGGCGTCGGGGGGTCCTTGTGCGTATCGATTCTACCGAGGTGGCCGTGGGTGCCTCCCCGCGCCCGGAGACCGCCGTCCTGGGCCGCCCCGTCCTGGACCCGCGCCCGGCGACCCGTCCACCGCCCGTCTCATCATGCGAACCGTGTTGGACGCCGCGCCCGGGCGCGGCATACTGGCAGCATGCTCGCGCAGACGACCTTCACCTTTACCTATGGCGACCGGCCCACCGGCTGCCATGGTCGTGCTGCTTGAGCCACTGACAAGCACTTCCCAGGCGCCCCGGGCCGACAAGGTCCGGGGCGCCTGGCGTTGTGGTCCTTGTCCACCGGGGCACCGCGTCCGACATCACCGAGGAGCCCCCGCGATGACCGCCACCGCAGCGCAGACCCAGACCCCAGCCGCCACCGCCGCGAGCGGTGCCCGCACCGACGAGGCCGCGCACGTGATCACCGGCGCCCGGGAGCGCATCGACGCCCTCGACGACCGGATCATCGGCCTGATCCAGGAACGGATGGCCGTCTCCGCGGTGATCCAGCAGACCCGTATCGCCTCCGGGGGCCGGCGGGTGAACCTCTCCCGCGAGATGGAGATCCTCGGCCACTACAGGGACGCCCTGGGCAAGCCGGGCACGACCCTGGCGATGACCCTGCTGGAGCTGTGCCGGGGCAGGGCCTGAACCCTGCCGCACGGCACTCTCACCCGTACGGCGCGTGACCGCCGCGCGGGCCGCCTCGTTGTCCCGGTGTCCGTGCCAGCCAGGGGCGGGCCCGCAAGAACCACGCGTGGATCTCTCCGGAGCGATGAGGCGTGCGGATCGTGCCGTGCGTCGTGGGACCTCGCTCCAGGAAGTGACCGGACGGCAGGGGACAGCAGCCCGGTCACCCGGATGAGCGGCCGGCTCCGGGGACGCCCGGGGCCGGCCGCCCGGAACAGAAAGAAGGGCCCCCGCAGCCCAAGGCCGCGGGGGCCCTTCTCCTACGTGCGCACGGACACGGACCCCCGGAGATGTGATGCAGGACACACAGGAAACCCACCGACTCGCGCGCAACCTTTCCCGCCCTCCCCTTGTCACATCAGCAGACGGAGGAGGACCTGCGCCAGGAGGGGGGTGCAGGTCTTCTTTCTTTCCCGCTCCCTCCCGAGCCTTCAGACGGTCCGGGACTTCTTCGGCGGCACCGGCGGCATCCCCAGGAACGGCAGCCTCAGCGCGCCGAAGGCGTCCGCCGGAACCGCCGGATTCCGTGGCTCCACCGGCCGCAGACGCTCGTAGGCCGCCCCCTGCGCCGGACGCGGGTCGGCTTCGCCCTTGTTGGGCCAGTAGGACATCGCCCGCTCGGCCTGCGCGGTGATGGTCAGCGACGGGTTCACCCCCAGGTTCGCCGAGACCGCGGCGCCGTCGACGACCGAGATGCCGGAGTGGCCGTAGAGGCGGTGGTACGGGTCGATGACACCGGTCTCGGAGGAGGCGCCGATCGGGCAGCCGCCGAGGAAGTGGGCGGTGAGCGGAGTGCCCATCAGCTCGCCCACGTTGGACCCGGCGAAGCCGTTGATCTCGGCGGCGAGCGCACTGGCGCCCTCCGTGGCGGCCCTGATCTGCTGGGGGTTGGGCGTGCCGTGCCCCTGGCGGGCCGTGAGCAGTCCCCTGCCGACGCCGTCCGGTTTCAGGTACGTGGTCAGGGAGTTGTCCAGGGACTGCATCACCAGGCCGATGATGGTCCGCTCCGACCAGCGGCGGTTGGACAGGGAGCGCAGCACGAGCAGGGGGTGGCGGGCGGCGTTGGCCAGCCAGGCCGCCACCCTGGACGACCCCTCGGCGTAGGGGACCTGGAGGATCGACAGGCCGCCCATCGCGTTGGAGCCCTTGCCGTAGCGGACCGGCTCGATGTGGGTGTTCTCGTCGGGGTGGACGGAGGACGTGATGGCGACTCCGCGTGTGAAGTCCGCCCTCGGCTGCCCGGTCGCCTTGCGGTAGCGCCGGTCGCCGGTCTGGGCACCCACCAGCGCCTCGGAGTTGGTGCGGGTCAACTCGCCTAGGCGCGCGGACAGATGGGGCAGCCGGCCGCTAGCCCTCATCCGGTGCAGCAGCGTCTGGGTGCCGTAGGTGCCGGCCGCCATGACCACCCTGGGCGCGGTGAACAGGCGGCCGGTGCCCTTCTTCTTGTCGCCGGTGGGAAGCGTGGCGACCGCGTAGCCGCCGCGGGAGTCGTCCGTGACCGACACGACCGTCGTCATGGGGTGGACCACCGCGCCCGCCTTCTCGGCGAGGTACAGGTAGTTCTCGTTCAGGGTGTTCTTGGCGCCGTGCCGGCAGCCCGTCATGCACTCGCCGCACTCGGTGCAGGCCCTGCGGTCCGGCCCGGCCCCGCCGAAATAGGGGTCGGCGACCCGTTCGCCCGCCTTCGCCGTCGCCGTGCCGTCGGCGTCCTCGCCGTCGCCGAAGAACACCCCGACCGGCGCCATGTGGAAGGTGTCGCCGAAGCCCAACCGCTCTGCCGCGGCCTTCAGATGAACGTCGGAGGGAGTCGTCGTCGGGTTGAGCCGCACACCGAGCATGCGCCGCGCCTGGTCGTAGTACGGCTTCAGCTCGTCCTGCCAGTCGGTGATGTCCCGCCACTGGGGGTCGTCGAAGAAGGGTTTCGGCGGAACGTAGAGAGTGTTGGCGTAGTTCAGGGAGCCGCCGCCGACGCCCGCCCCGGCCAGCACCATGACGTTGCCGAGCAGGTGGATGCGCTGGATGCCGTACATGCCGAGCTTCGGGGCCCACAGGTAGTTCCTCAGGTCCCAGGAGTTCTTCGGCAGGGTCGCGCGGGTGAAGCGGCGTCCCGCCTCCAGGACACCGACGCGGTAGCCCTTCTCGGTCAGGCGGAGCGCGGAGACCGATCCGCCGAACCCCGAGCCCACGACGATGACGTCGTAGTCGTAGCCATGGCCGTCTTGAGACACGTGCTCTCCTCGTCGGAAACGGGTGCCGTCAGGGGCTCTGTCCAGGACTGCTGTCCAGGTGTGCTGTTCAGGGGTGCTGTCCAAGGGTGCGTTCTAGCGGAAGCGGAACGCCTTCATCAGCCTGAGGCTGCGGGTCATGAACGCCGCGTACCCCTCGTCGTCCATGCCGAGCGACGGGGCCATGGGCAGCAGCCGCTGGTGGGCCACGGTCTGGGCCTCGGTGTACTTGAGGACGCCCTCGGAGCCGTGCCGGCGGCCGAGACCCGAGTCCTTCATGCCGCCCATGGGCGACTGGACACTGCCGTAGGCGGGGGCGTAGCCCTCGTTGATGTTGACCGTGCCGGTACGCAGCCGGGCGGCGACCTCGCGGCCGCGGCGGGCGTCCTTCGTCCAGACGGACGAGTTCAGGCCGTACGGCGTGGAGTTGGCGCGCTCGACCGCCTCGTCGTCGCTCGTGAAGCGGTAGACGGAGACGACCGGGCCGAAGGTCTCCTCCGTGCACACGGCCATCGCGTCCTCGACGCCGTCGAGGATGGTGGGCTCGAAGAAGTACGGGCCGATGTCCGGGCGGGCGACGCCACCCGCCACCACCTTGGCGCCCTTGGCGACGGCCTCCTCCACGTGCCGGGTGACGGTGGCCAGTTGCCGCTCGCCGACCAGCGAGCCCATGTCGGCGCCGTACGCCAGGGACGTGCCGAGCCGCATCGCCCGCGTACGGGCGGCGAACCGTTCGAGGAACGCGTCCGCGACCGCCTCGTGGACGTACAACCGCTCGATGGAGATGCACAGTTGGCCGGCGGAGGAGAAGCAGGCGCGGACCGCTCCGGCCGCCGCCTTCTCGATGTCGGCGTCCGCGAGCACCAGCATGGCGTTCTTGCCGCCGAGTTCGAGGGAGACGCCGACCAGGCGGGCGGCGGCGCTCCGGGCGACCTCGCGTCCGGTGCGGGTGGAGCCGGTGAAGGAGACGTAGTCGGCGTGCTTGACCACCTCGGGGCCGACGACCGGGCCGTCGCCGATGACGACCTGGAACACCTCCGCGGGCAGCCCGGCCTCGATGAGCAGGTCGCGGGCCCACAGCGCGGTCAGGCAGGTCTCGGTGTCGGGCTTCATCACCACCGCGTTGCCCGCGACGAAGGCGGGCAGCGCGTCGCCGACGGACAGCTCCAGGGGGTAGTTCCAGGGGGCGATCTGGCCCACCACCCCGCGCGGGTGGCGCAGTTCGGTGACACGCGTGAGGGTGGGGATGGCGCCCGTGTGCCGTCTGGGCCTGAGGTAGGCGGCGGCGCGGCGGCCGTAGTGCCGGGCGGCGACGGCGACGGCCTGCACCTCCTCGTGCGCGTGCAGGCGGGCCTTGCCGGTCTCCAACTGGATCAGGTCGAGGACCTCGGCCTGGCGGGCGAGCACCAGGTCGTGGAAGTCGAGCAGGACGGCCGCGCGCCGCCGTACCGGCACCCGCGCCCACACCGCCTGGGCGGCGCGGGCGCGTTCGTAGGCGCGGGCCACGTCCTCGGGAGTGGACTCGGGCAGGTCGGCGAGCTTGTCGCCGGTGAACGGCGTGTGGTTGGCGGTCCGGCCGGATCCGGCGACGCCCTTGGTGAGCCGGGCGACCAGTTCGGGGGTCACCACGTCGTCGGCGGTGCGGACCCCCGCGGGGGCGGGGGCCTGGGGATTGGTGCCGGTCTTCGCCGGGGCCTGCGCGTCCGTCATGACGCGCAGGGTATGCCGGTCGGGCGGCTTTGTGTACCCGTCAGTAATAGGGATTCACGGGATTCACCGAGTGCTCACAGCGCGCCAGTGATCACTGGCAACGAACGCGCTGATCAGGGCCTTGTCACAGATCGTCGAGGTCCAGATTGGCGATCGCCGCACGCGCCACCTCGCGGCCGCGTTCGGTGAAGTCCCCCTTGCCGGGGTAGCCGACGGTGAGCTTGTACAGGTCGCCCTCGGAGGTCTTGTAGTAGAAGATCCGCAGCTCGCGCGGCGTCGGGTGCGTGCTGTCGTCGGTGGTGTAGACGACCGTGTTCTCGGCGGCCTGCCTGCCGCGGTACGTGGACTCCTTCGGGTGGGTCACCGGGTTCTGGGGCATGCCGAGTTCGTAGCTGCCGGACTGCTTGAAGGTGCCGAGGTCGTCGTACATCTGGGCGGCGGCGGAGTCCTTGATGGTGCGCTCCGGTTCCTCGGACTTCCTCAGCAGGCGCAGCCCGACCGTGATGCTGCCGCTCCAGTCGCTGTAGGTCACCCAGTGCTTCTTGTCGTTCTTCCCGTCCGGCACCTGCCGCTGGTAGTCCTTCGGCACGGCGATCGTCGCGGCGACGTCCTGCTCGTGATGGGTCGCCCAGTCCTCGGGCAGTGGGCCGGCGAACGGGTGGGCGATCAGGACGTACGCCGTCACCGCGGCCGCGACGACCGCCGCGCCGAGCCCGAGCCACACCCCGCGCCCGAGCCGGAGGCCGCGCGGCCCACCGGGGGCGCCCCCGGCGTACCGCACCACCCGCGTGGGTGTCGGGGCGGGCGGCGCGGCGGCCGCCTCCAGCAGGGCGCGCACCCGGGCGGCGGGCGGCCGGTGCGCCGGGTCCTTGTGCAGCAGGCCGGTGACGGCCTCGGCGAGCGGGCCCTGCGCGGCGGCCGGCGGGGCGGGAGTGGCGTTGAGGACCGACTGGAGGGTGGCCGGGGTGTTGCTGCGGCGGAACGGGGAGACGCCCTCCGTGGCCGCGTAGAGGACCACGCCGAGCGACCACAGGTCGGAGGCCGGGCCGGGGCGCTGCCCCAGCACGCGTTCCGGCGCGATGTACTCGGGTGAGCCGACGAAGCCGCCGGTGTCGGTCAGGTTGGTCTCGCCCTCGATCTGGGCGATGCCGAAGTCGGTGAGGACGATCCGGCCGTGCCGGCCGAGCAGGATGTTGTCCGGCTTGACGTCCCGGTGCAGGACGCCCGCGGCGTGCGCGGCCTCCAGCGCGCCGAGCACCTCCAGGCCGATCCGGGCCGCCTCGCGGGCGTCCAGGGTGCCCTCCTGGAGCGCGTCGCCGAGCGAGCGGCCCCGCACCAGCTCCATCACGATCCACGGCTGCCCGTCGAGGACGGCCACGTCGTGGACGTTCACGACCGCGGGGTGGTCGAGCCGGGCGGCGGCGCGGGCCTCGCGGCGCATGCGCTCGAAGGCGTTGGCCCGCTCCCGGTCGGGAAGGTGGTCGGGGACCCGGGGCTCCTTTACGGCGACCTCGCGGTCCACCGTCTCGTCCTTGGCCCGCCACACGGTCCCCATGCCGCCGTGCCCGAGCTTGGCGAGCAGCCGGTATCGTCCGCCGATCAGCCGGCCGGCGCCGGGCTCCGGCGGCTGCGCGGAGTCGGTGCCCCGCGGCCCGGGGGCGGTGCCCTGCGGCTCCACGCGCGTGGCCTGCGGCTGCCCGTCCCCACCGCCCGGTGCGGGGGCGGCGTACGGGCTCTGCGGGTGGGGCACCCGCGCCTGCGGGTCCGGCGGTTGCAGGGCGAAGGTCGTCGGATCGTCGGCCCCGTACTGGGCGCCCCCGTGGTTGCTCATGCGTCCATCCATATCGCGACCGCCTCCGCCGGCTCCAGCAGGCAGCGTATCCGGTCACCGACCCGTGACCTGTGCGTCGAAACCGCCGACCGCGGCGTCGAAGTGCTCCTTGGCCTCGCGCACCCTGCCGGCCGGCGCGGACACCCACACGTCGTACATCCGCCCGTTTTGCTCCCAGCACAGGTCGTACGTGTGCCGCGGGCCCTCCGCCGTGCTGAAGCCGTTCCAGGTGAACTCCCAGAGGGCGGCCGGGTGTCCGCGGTGGGTGGTGGCGGTGACGCGGCCGTCGCGGTAACCGGGGTTGGTGTCCGGTCCCGCGGCGTCGGCGCGGCGCATCACCGCGAGCGGGCCTCCGCTCTCCGGCCGGGCCACCTTGATGCCGAGGCGGAAGGTCTCCCCGGGCGACACGTAGAAGACCCGCTCGCCCTGCGGCTCACGGGTGAAGCCGTCCGGTACGGCGACAAAGAAGCCGGCCGGGTCGCGCACCAGGTGGTGGCCCGAGGGCACGGCGCCCTCGGCGGCGGGCGTGACGGGGGCCGTGGAGACCGGGACGGGGAGCGAACCCGGCGGCGAACCGGGCGGTGGTGACGGCGTGTTCGGCCGCGAGGCGGTGCCGTCCGTGGCATGCGTGGCGTCCGCGGGCATGTGCGGGCCCGAACTCGTCGGCGTCCCGCCGTCACTGCCGCCGCCCCGCATCAGCAGTGCCACGGCGGACGCGCCCGCCCCGGCCGTCGCGGCCACCAGCAGCGCGGCGACCAGCACGTTCCGGGTGGGGTACCGGGCGGCGGGGCCGGTCGGCGCCGGGCCGGGCGCATCGGAGGTGACGGGCACGCCGCGCTGCGTCGGCGCGATCCGGACCGGCGGCCCGGGCGTGCGGCCCGACTCCAGGAAGGCGTGCAGCATCCGCTCCGCCTCGGCCGCCGTCAGCCGCAGGTCCGGATCGCGCTCCAGCAGCCCGCGTACGACGGGCAGGATCGGCGCGGCCTGCGCGGGCGGCCGGATCTCGTCGAAGACGACCGCGTGCAGGATGCCGCCGAGCGAGTCGCGCCGAAACGGCGACTCGCCGCTCAGGACGGTGCACAGCAGCGCTCCGAGCGACCACAGATCCGACTCCGGCCCGGTCCCGGCCCCGGACATCCGCTCCGGAGCGGTGTACTCCGGTGAGCCGACGAAGGACCCCGTCTCGGTGAGCGTCGTCGCGCCGGCCATCCGCGCGATGCCGAAGTCGGTGAGCACGATCCGGTCGGTGCCCGACTCCACCAGGACGTTGGCCGGCTTGATGTCCCGGTGCAGGACACCGGCGGCGTGCGCGGTGCGCAGCGCGCTCAGCAGGGCGACGCCGATGCGGGCGCCCTCGGCGGCGTCCACCGGGCCGCGCGCGGCGATCCGGTCGGCCAGGGAGCCGCCGTCGATCAGCTCCATGACGATGTACGGGCGCTCGTCCTGCACGACGACGTCGTACACGACGACGAGATGGGGATGCCGCAACCGGGCGATCGCGCGGGCCTCGCGCAGGGTGCGCTCCCGCTGGAGCGCGGTCTCCTCGGCGGACAGGGTCTCGTCCAGCGGGAGTTCCTTGACCGCGACCCGCCGCTCGAGGAGCTGGTCGGTGGCCCGCCACACGATGCCCATCCCCCCGCGGCCGAGCCTCGCCTCCAGGCGGTAACGGCCCGCGATGACACGGAAGTCGTCCCCCTCGGTCCCCATACGCGCCATCATGCCGCAGGAACCACCCGCCCCTTGGGGCGTCGACCGGCCAACGACGCGGCCCGGCCAGGGGCCGGCGGGGAGTCAGCCGGCGGCCGGCTGCCAGCTCTGGAGCACGGTCTGGAACTGCTGCCGCGTCCGCGCCCAGTCCTCCTCCGGCGAGGACATGTAGATCGCGTACTCCACGCCCTCACGTGAGAAGTACGTCTCCTCAATGGCGTGGCGCGGGCCGGGGAACGGCATGTCCTTCGCCAGGGCCGTCCAGCTGTACTCCCACCGGGAGCCCGGGCAGTCGCGGTAGGTGTTCGCCTCCAGGGTCACCCTCCGGTAGTCGACCAGTCGCTGGAGCAGCTGCTCCAGGTCGAGTTGGTGCTCGTGGCCGGTGGCGAAGTCCGGCGTGTCGTCCACGGCGACGCGGATGAAGTGCTTGCCGCCGTCGGGGGTGTAGTCGACCTGGTGGGTCGCCTCGTCGAACACCTGCCGCTGCCAGCTCCTGTCGGGCACGGCGAGGCTGAATCCGTAGGGGTCGCGCACGCGCACCCAGCCGTCCGGGAGACCGCCGGCGGCGCCGGTGGTCCGGGAGGGCGTGGACGGCGTGCTGGTCTCCGGCGGCGAGGTCGACGGGGAGGTGGCGGAGTCCTGCCGCCTGTCCTGGTCCCACTTCTGCAGCATCAGGGCGCTGCCGCCGCCGACGAGCGCGGCGAGGGCCACGACCAGGATCAGGGTGCGGCGGCGCCTGGGCACCCGGACCGCGGGGTGCTGCGGCACGGGTCCCGTGGCGGCCGGCGCGGGCACCGGGTACGGGGGCGTGGCCGGCGGCCAGGACCCCGACGCGGGGTACGCGGCGGTCTCCGGGGGGAGTCCGGCCGCCCGCGTGGGCACGTACGCCTGCGCGCTGCTCGGTCTGCGGCCCTCGGCGGCCTCGGCGAGCATCTGCTCCGCCTCCGCCGCCTGCGGCCGGTCGGCCGGGTCCTTGCGCAGCAGGGCGGTGATGACCGGGGCGAGCGGGCCGGCGTGCCGCGGCTCGCGCGGCTCCTCGTCGACGACCGCCTGCATGGTGCTCAGCGGCGAGGTGCGGCGGAACGGCGACAGGCCCTCGACCGCCGTGTAGAGGGTGGCGCCCAGCGCCCACAGGTCGGAGGCCGGTCCCGGATCGTGGCCGCGGACGCGCTCGGGGGCCAGGTAGTCGACCGAGCCGACGACCTCGCCGGTGCGGGTGATGGTGGTGTCGCCCTCTATCTGGGCTATGCCGAAGTCGGTCAGCAGGACGCGGCCGTCCTCGCCGAGCAGCACGTTGCCGGGCTTGACGTCGCGGTGCAGCACCCCGGCGGCGTGCGCGGCGCGCAGCGCGCGCAGGACCCACAGGCCGATCCGGGCGGCCTCCGCCGGGTCCATGCGGTCCCGCTCCTTGAGCGCGTCCGCCAGCGAGCGGCCCTCGACCAGCTCCATCACGATCCACGGGCGGCCGTCGTGCTCCAGCACGTCGTGCACCGTCACGACGGCGGAGTGGTTGATCCGTGCCGCCGCGCGTGCCTCCGCCCGGGTGCGCGCCAGCAGCACCTCCTGGTCGCTCTCGGCGACGTAGAGCGCGGCGGTCAACTCCTTGATGGCTACGGTCCGGTGCAGCACCTCGTCGTGCGCGCGCCACACCCGGCCCATACCGCCGCTGCCGATGGCGTCGGCGAGCCGGTAGCGGCCCGAGAGGAGCAGGCCCTGCATCTGATTCACGTTTCCCCGCAGTGGTCTTGACAGGCTCAGCGTAGGGACCGGCCCCCCGGCTGGGAACCAGCGGGGTCCCAAGAGAGCCTCACTGTGACGGTTGTCGCTCCCCCAACAGTGTGCGGTTCCGGCAGTTCGGGCGGTTCCGGCGGTTGCTGCGGTTCAGCCGGTGTACCGGTACATCGCCGAGGCCTGCTCGTACAGCGTGGTCACCCGGTCCCGCTGGGACTCGGGCCCCCGTACCTGCACCACGTGGTACTTGCCGTCGATCAGGGCGGCCAGGTTGCGCACGTACAGCTGCCGCCCGCTCCCGTCCGTCCAGGTGAACTGCCCCTCGGCCGTGGTCCGTCCGCCGACCTGGGTGGTCCGCAGACCCGTGGAGGTGGCCCAGCTCGAGTCGCGGTAGGCCTGCAACTCGCGCTCCTTCTCCCGCTGGTACGCCATCGGGTCGCTGCCGAACCCGGCCGCGGCGTCCCGACCGGGCACGACGATCAGCTCGAACGAGCCCTGGGAGTAGACCACTTGCCCCTGGTTGTTGCCGGGCGTACGGGTCCAGCCCTTGGCGACGGCGACCTGGAAGCCAGCGGGGTCCTTGCGCAGCGTGAAGCCGTCGGCGGCGTCCGGCGCGGTCGTCTGCGTCTCGGCCTCGGCCGAGCCGGCCGTCTTCGAGGGGCCGTCGTCCGCCGCGGAGGAATCGCCGGGCTGCGGGGCACCGCTCCCGCCGCCGTCCGACTGCGCCGGGGCGGGGCTAGCCCCGCCGGCGGTTCCGGTGCGGTCACCGTTGGCCGCGCCGTCGCGGCCGGCCTTCGGCATGAACAGCACGGCGTAGGCGACGGCGGCGGCCATCAGCAGCAGGATGAGCAGGAGCAGGGTGCGGCCCAGGCGCCGCGGCGAACCCGTCTGCCGTCTGTGCCGTGCGTGTGTGGCGGGCAGCCCTGCGCGCCGCCTGCGCACCAGCTCGCCGCGGCGCCGTACGACGGGCAGCCTGCTGGGGTCCGCGGGCGGGGCGGCGATGACGTGCACGCCGGCCTCCGGCTCGGGGGCTGAGCGCACCAGTGAGCGCAGCCAGCCGCGCAGCTCCTCGAAGTCGAGGCGTTCGGTGGGATCCTGGCGCAGCAGCGACTCCACGACCGGGCGCAGCGGCCCGCACTCCTCCGCGTACGCGGGCGGCTCGGCGCACACCATCTGCACCAGCTCGGCGGTGGACTCCTCCGGGTACGGCGCGTGTCCCTGCACCGCCCGGAAAAGCAGCGCCCCGAGGGCCCACAGGTCGGTCGCCGGGCCGATGGGCGCGGCGAGCTGCCAGTTCTCGTGCACGGGCCCGGCCTGTTCCGGCGCCCAACGCTCGGTCACCGGCCCCACCACGGCCATCCGGGCCTGCCGCGCACGCTCGGCGGCCAGCGCGGTGGCGGGCCCCCGCCGCGCGGGACGGCCGGCCACGACGTCACCCCAACGGGCCGGTACGCCCCCGGCGTCGTCCGCCGTGCCCGCGCCGGGCTCACCGCGCCCTTGCGCGGGCACCATGTGGGCGGGGGTGGTTCCGGGTCCTGTGGCGAGCGCCGGGCGCGGGCCGCGGGCGTCGCCGGCGGGTGCGGACGGGAGGGGTGCGGTCGCTCCCGGGTGGGCGGCGGTGCCGTTGTGGGTGGGGGGCCGGACTCCGTAGGGGTCGGCGATCTGGCCCGGCGGAGGGGTGGCGCTCCCGGCGGGCCGTGGCTCGCCCTCGACGGGCGTACGGGCGCCGGGCAGTTCGGCGCGTGCGCTCTGCTGCGCCTCCTGCACCCGGGCGGCCGCCCGCGCGCCGGCGCGGTACGCGGCGATCGCTCCGGCCCGTGCCGCCCTGATGTCCCCGCCGGTCTGAGGCGTTCGCCGCGCGGGCGCGCCCGGCTCGCCGGGGCTCGCGTCCGGGCCGGGCAGCGGCAACGGCCCGGCCGCCCGCGCCTCGATCGCGGCCCGCCGCGCGGCCTCGGGGTCCACCGGCGGGGTGCCCGCGCCGGCCCCGCCGCCGAAGCCCGGACCGCCGGTGACCTCGGTGAGTTTGCCGAAGCCGGTCGCACCCGCGCCGCCGGCCCTGCCGCCGGGGCCCATGGGACCGCCCGGCGTGCCGGACGCGCCGGGCGGAGCGCTCTCGTCCCCGTCGTCCTCGGGCGGGACCGGGTCGTACCCGCACAGGGCCTCCTCCGCCGCGCCGACCGCGAGGCCGGTCAGCATCACGCGGCCGTCGTCGCAGACGAGGACCGTGCGAGCGGTGATGTTGCGGTGCACCCAGCCGTGGGCGTGCAGCACCCGCAGCGCCATGAGGATGTCGGAGGCGACCTCGGCCGCCCGGTACGGCGACAGCGGACTCTCGGCGAGCAGTGCGGCCAGGGGCCGGGCGGCGACCAGTTCGCTGACGACCCACAGCGAGCCGCCCTCCGCGAAGACGTCGAAGACCTGGTCGAGCCGGGGATGGTCGGGTATCCGCGCCGCGGCCTGCGCGGCCTCGACCGCCCGCCGCACCGCCGGATCGGCGGGCCGCCGCGTCGCCGAACGCGCGCCCCGGGCCTCGCCCGCCGAACGCCCCGTACGGACCGGCCCGCGCCGCAAGGCTCCGTCGCGCGCGGTGAAGCCGTCGGGCAGGCCGTCCGCGTCGAGCACCTCCGCCTCGACCACCTCGGGCAACGGCACCTGCCTCAGCAGGACTTCCTGCCCGCTGTAGGTGTCGAAGGCCCGGGTCTCGGTCAGCTCGTACTCGTCGGACGGGGGCAGCGGCAGCCGGTAGCGGTCGGCGAGAACCCGGCCCGCATAGTCGTCCACGTTGCCTCCCCCGGCCGCACGGTCGGTCAATTCCGTTCGCCACGCGTCCCGTTCCCGATGCTTACGGTCCGCAACCACTCACGATACGTGCCGGAGGCAATCCGCAATGACGGGATGCCAGATCTCGCCGCGCCGAACCCGGAACCCCGGGGACGGGCGGCGGGACCGGTCCGCTCACTACTTCTTCGGCTTGAAGGTCTCCGTCAGCGTCTTCCAGGTGCTCTTGCGCAGGTCGCCGTCCCACGTCGCGGCCTTCGCGCTGTACATCAGCGCGTGCCCGAGGTGGTCGTTCACCACGAAACCGCGGTCTATGCTGCGGTACTTGGTCCCGCCCTCGACGTAGGTGAACTCCCAGTCGGCGGTGTTCCAGCCGCGGTACTCCACCGCCTCTATGCGCACCCGCTGGTACTGGGAGCGCACCATGTACCTCTCCTGGTTGGTCCAGTCGGCCACCGGGTCGCCCTTGGGCGTGGTCGTCCAGGCGACGAGCAGCCGCTGCCCGTCGGGACCGGTGAAGCGGACCCCCGCGGAGTCGGTGCTCGCGTACTTCCAGCCCTCGGGCAGCCCGATGGAGAAGCCCTGAGCGCCCTTGTACGTCCTCGCCACGGCGGCGCCGTCGTCACCGGAGCGGTCGCCTCCGGAGCCGGAATCGGAATCAGAACCGGAGCCGGAACCGGAACCGGACTCCGCGCCGGAGCCCTTGCCCGATGTCCCGGCGTCGGCGTCGTTGCCGGTGGCCGGTGCGCCGCCGGAGCCGTCGGCCTCCGCCGCGGAGCCGGACCCGTCCTGGCCGGTGGCGGCCTCGCCGCTCTCGTCCTTCTTGGTGGAGGGGCCCGCGGACGAGCCCGCGGTGGCGGCCGGGCGGTCGGCCGCGCTCTTGCCGTCGTCGCCCTTGTCGTCGCCGCCGAGCGTGAAGGCGAGCACGGCGCCGGCCACGGCGAGCACCACGACCACCGCGACGATCACGAGCGTGCGCCGCGGCACCACGTCGGTGAGCGACGCCCTGGGCGCCGGGCGCGGCGGCAGGTCCAGGTCCGGCGGGGTCATCACGGGCCAGCCCGAACCGGACCGGCCCGCCTGCGCGCCACCGGCGCCGCTCCCCGAGGCGGACCCGCTCTGTGTCCGGTCCGCCCCCGGCCGCGCTCCGGAACCGCTCGGGGAGCCGGGGCCCGCCGGAGCCGTGCTGCCGGACGCCGACTCGGCACCGGCCCCCGCCGCTGCCGCGGGTCTCGCCACCACGGACGCCTTGCGCACCGAGCGCAGCGCCCCGCGAAGGCGGTCGCCCGGCTCCTCGCCCTGCCCGTCCGCGGAACCGGAACCGGAAGATCCCGAACCGCCTTTGCGGGAACGCCTGTCCGACTGCGCGGGCAGCGGGACCACCTTGGTCGCGTCCGCGGGCGGCTCCGGCTCGGCGTCCTCCGGTTCGGGCGCGTCGATGACGGCCTTGAGCATGGCCCGGGCGCCCGCGTCGTCGAGCCGCTCGTCCGGGTCCTTGTTGAGCAGGCCTTGGATGACGTCCCTGAGCGGGCCGGCGTTCCTCGGCTCCTCCAGCGGTTCGGTCATCACCGCGGTCAGGGTGGCGATCGCCGAGCCCTTGTCGTACGGCGGCGTGCCCTCCACTGACGCGTACAGCAGGCCGCCGAGCGACCACAGGTCGGCCGCCGGTCCGGGCTTGTGCCCGCGGGCCCGCTCCGGGGAGATGTAGGAGGGGGCGCCGACGAGCATGCCGGTGGAGGTGATGGAGGGGTCGCCCTCGACCTGTGCGATGCCGAAGTCGGTGAGGACGACCCGGCCGTCCTCGGCGATGAGCACGTTGGACGGCTTCACGTCCCGGTGCAGGATGCCCTGGCGGTGCGCGGAGCGCAGCACGTCGAGGACCGCGAGCCCGACCTCGGCCGCCCGCCTCGGCGTGAGCAGCCCGTCCTCGCGGATGGCTTCGGCGAGGGACTTGCCCTCGACGAGTTCCATGACGATCCACGGGCGGTCGTCCTCGTCGACCACGTCGAAGACGGTCACCGCGCTGGTGTCGCGGATGCGCGCGATCGCCTTGGCCTCGCGCAGCGTGCGCGTGATCAGGCGGCGCTTCTCGTCCTCGTCGATGTTCGACGGGAACCGCAGCTCCTTGACGGCGACGGTCCGGCCCAGGGTCTCGTCCTCGGCCCGCCACACCGTGCCCATGCCTCCGCGGCCGAGCACGTCCCCCAGGCGGTAGCGCCCGGCGAGAAGACGCTCGCTCCTGTCCTGCAGAGAGTCCTGACGAGTGTCCTGACGGGGTGTTCCCGCCCGCTCCGCGTCCGACATGCGTCCCCTCATGCAACCCGCCCTGACAGAGCCTCCATTGTCTCTCACCCGGCAAGCACGCGACGCCCAGGGGCCCCCTCGGAACACTCCGGGGGCGCGGCCGAACGGCCCGTCGTACGGCCGGGGATGACGGGCCGTGACAATGCGGAAGCCACGGGTGCCGACCCTTCGGACCATTCCGGCCATAATCTGCGCCGGACGTCCACGGCACGTGTCGTGCGTGTCCTGCGTCTCGTGCGGGACGGCGGTCCCGCCCGCAGTGGGTTCATAACGGCACGATCGGCGGATTCACGACGCCACCACCGGCAAGCTCGCCACCGCACGATCGGCGGGTGCGCGAGGGACGGTCGGCGCGATCACAACGGCACGATGTCCGGCGCTCCCAGCCGGGCCGCGTCGGCCGTCAGGTCGTCGGGCTGGCGCTGCGACTCCCGCTCGGCCTCCACCCGCTTCTCGTAGTGCTCGACCTCGCGTTCGATCTGGTCCTTGTCCCAGCCCAGCACCGGCGCCATCAGCTCGGCGGCCTCCCGGGCGCTGCGCGTGCCCCGGTCGAAGGTCTCGATGGATATGCGGGTACGCCTGGTCAGCACGTCGTCCAGGTGCCGGGCGCCCTCGTGGGAGGCGGCGTAGACGATCTCGGCGCGCAGATAGTCGTCGGCCGCCTTGAGGGGAGCGCCCAGCGTCGGGTCCTCGGCGACGAGGGCGAGCACCTCCCGCGTCGCCGACCCGAACCTCCCCAACAGATGCTCCACGCGCACCACATGGAGTCCGGCCTCGGCGG
Organism: Streptomyces sp. NPDC087787; assembly: GCF_044743035.1. Lineage (NCBI taxonomy): Bacteria > Bacillati > Actinomycetota > Actinomycetes > Kitasatosporales > Streptomycetaceae > Streptomyces > Streptomyces sp. NPDC087787. The sequence goes on along the minus strand of NZ_JBIUVQ010000011.1, from coordinate 54,469 downwards.
CGATGCGCGCCCGCGCGTTCCACAGGGCCGGGTAGCCCTCGGCGCCCAGCAGCGGGATCTCCTCGGTGACGCAGTCGGCGACACGCATGTCGAGCCCGCGCACCGCCTCGTCGACGGCGTCCTTGGCCATCACCCGGTAGGTCGTGTACTTGCCGCCCGCGACCACGACGAGGCCGGGCACCGGATGGGCCACGGTGTGCTCGCGCGACAGCTTGCTGGTGGCGTCGGACTCGCCGGCCAGCAGCGGCCGCAGGCCGGCGTACACCCCCTGCACGTCGTCGCGGCCGAGCGGCACCGCCAGCACCGAGTTGACGTGCTCCAGGAGGTAGTCGATGTCGGCGCTGGAGGCGGCCGGGTGGGCCTTGTCGAGGTCCCAGCCGGTGTCGGTGGTGCCGACGATCCAGTGCCGTCCCCAGGGGATCACGAAGAGCACGGACTTCTCGGTGCGCAGGATCAGCCCGGTGCTCGAGTTGATGCGGTCCTTGGGCACGACGAGGTGGATGCCCTTGGAGGCCCGGACGTGGAACTGACCGCGCTCCCCCACCATCGCCTGGGTGTCGTCGGTCCACACCCCGGTGGCGTTGACGATCTGCTTGGCGCGGATCTCGTACTCGCCGCCGCCCTCCACGTCCCGCACCCGCGCGCCGACGACCCGCTCGCCCTCGCGCAGGAATCCGGTGACCCGGGCACGGTTGGCGGCCTTCGCGCCGTACGACGCCGCCGTGCGCACCAGGGTGGCCACGAAGCGGGCGTCGTCCATCTGTGCGTCGTAGTACTGGAGGGCGCCGACCAGGGCGTCCTTGCGCAGGCAGGGAGCAACCCGCAGGGCGTGACGGCGGGTCAGGTGACGGTGCAGCGGCAGTCCCCGGCCGTGGCCGCGGGCCATCGACATGGCGTCGTACAGGGCGACGCCCGAGCCCGCGTACAGGCGCTCCCAGCCCTGGTGCTGGAGCGGGTACAGGAACGGCACCGGGCGGACCAGGTGAGGCGCGAGGCGTTCCAGCAGCAGGCCGCGCTCCTTCAGCGCCTCCCGGACCAGCGCGAAGTCGAGCATCTCCAGATAGCGCAGTCCGCCGTGTATCAGCTTGCTGGACCGGCTGGACGTGCCCGACGCCCAGTCACGCGCCTCCACGATGCCGGTGGACAGACCGCGGGTGACGGCGTCCAGGGCGGTGCCGGCGCCCACCACGCCTCCGCCCACGACCAGGATGTCCAGCTCCCGCTCGGCCATTCCCGCCAGTGCCTCGGCGCGCTGCGCCGGCCCCAGTGTCGCTGCCCTCACCGCTGCCTCCCGCTGTCGGTCGCGCCGGCCGCACCCGTCGGGCGAAGCCCGTTCCCCTCCCCCATGCCTCTAGCGTGTCCCCCCGCCTCCTCCCCATGCCCAAATTCTGACCGGGTTGCCCGACTTCAGCCACCAGTGGCCCCCGCCCTGTGGACAACTCCGGGGGCGAACCGAGAAACACGCTGGTCAATCCCGCATAACGGTCATATTTACTCCTAGTCTGACATTGCGCTCGCTCGTCCTGTCCACAGGGCTTGCGGACCTGCCACGCCTCGGTTATTGGGAAGGACGGCCCACGCCATGCCCGCAGATCTCGCCGTCATCGGACTCGGCCCGCTCGGCCTGCCCCTGGCCCAGGCCGCCGTGTCCGCCGGCATCCACACCGTCGGGTACCGCACCGGGAACGAGTCCGGCTCCCTCAGCCCCGCCGAACTGCGCCGGATGCTCTCGGAGGGCTTCCGGCCGGCCACCAACCCGGCCGAACTCGGCCGGGTGCGCACCGCGGTGATCTGCGCGCCGACCCCGCGGGGCGCGGACGGCGGGCTCGACCTGAGCCAGGTGGAGTCCGCCGCCCGCGCGCTCGCCGGGCACATGCGCCCGCACACCACCGTGATCCTGGAGTCGCCCGCGCATCCCGGCACGACGGAGGAGTTCCTGCTCCCGCTGCTGGAGAACGGCTCGGGGCTGCGGGCGGGCCGCGACTTCCACCTCGCCTACTCGCCCAGCCGCGTCGACCCCGGCAACCGCGAGATCACCCCGGCCAACATGCCCAAGGTGATCGGCGGACTCACCCCGGCCTGCACCGAGTCGGCCGCGGCCTTCTACGGGCGGCTGACCGACAAGGTGGTACGCGCGCGGGGACTGAGGGAGGCGGAGACGGTCCAGCTCCTGGAGACCAACTACCGGCACGTCAACATCGCCCTGGTCAACGAGATGGCCGTGCTCTGCCACGACCTGGGCGTCGATCTGTGGGACGTCGTGCGCTGCGCGGAGACCAAGCCGTACGGCTTCCAGGCCTTCCGCCCGGGCCCCGGCGTCGGCGGCCACGGCCTCCCGCAGGACCTGGCCGGCCACGCGGGCTGCGGGCTGCGCATGGTGGAACTCGCCGAGCAGGTCAACGGCCGCATGCCGCGCTACGTCGTCCAGCGCGCCGCCGCCCTGCTGAACGAGCACGGCAAGTCGGCCCGCGGCGCCCGGGTCCTGCTGCTCGGCGTCACCTACAAGGCGGACCTCGCCGACCTCCAGGGCACGCCCGCCGAGGAGATCGCCGTCCGCCTGACGGGCCTCGGCGCCTCGGTCAGCTACCACGACCCGTACGTGCCCGCGTGGAGCGTGCGCGACCGGCCCGTGCCCCGCGCGGACTGCCTGTACGAGGCGGTGGCCGACGCCGACCTGACGGTCCTGCTCCAGCAGCACCGCACCTACGACCTCCAGGGCCTCTCGGTGAAGGCCCAGCTGCTCCTGGACACCCGCGGGGCCGCGCCCACGGGGGCGGCGCACCGGCTGTGAGAGGCGAAGGGAAGGGGCCCGCCCGTCCGCCTGGGCGGACGGCCGGGCCCCTTCGTGGGCCGTGGGCGCGTGTGTCAGCGCTTGTGCTGGGAGTCCCCCACCGTCACCTCGACGCGCTGGAACTCCTTGAGCTCGCTGTAGCCGGTCGTGGCCATGGCGCGGCGCAGGGCGCCGAAGAAGTTCATGGAGCCGTCGGGGATGTGCGAGGGACCGGTGAGGACCTCCTCGATGGTGCCGACCGTGCCGAGGTCGACCTTCCGGCCGCGCGGCAGCTCCTCGTTGACGGCCTCCATGCCCCAGTGGTGGCCCTTGCCGGGCGCGTCGGTGGCACGGGCCAGCGGGGAGCCCATCATCACGGAGTCGGCGCCGCAGGCGATCGCCTTGGGCAGGTCGCCGGACCAGCCGACGCCGCCGTCCGCGATCACGTGCACGTACCGGCCGCCGGACTCGTCCATGTAGTCGCGGCGGGCGGCGGCCACGTCGGCGACCGCGGTGGCCATCGGGACCTGGATGCCGAGCACGTTGCGCGTGGTGTGCGCGGCGCCGCCGCCGAAGCCGACCAGGACACCGGCCGCGCCGGTGCGCATCAGGTGCAGGGCCGCGGTGTAGGTGGCACAGCCGCCGACGATCACCGGCACGTCGAGCTCGTAGATGAACTGCTTGAGGTTGAGCGGCTCGTGCGAGGACGACACGTGCTCCGCCGAGACCGTGGTGCCGCGGATGACGAAGATGTCCACGCCCGCGTCCACGACGGCCTTGGAGAACTGGGCGGTGCGCTGCGGGGAGAGCGCGGCGGCGGTGACCACGCCCGCGTCGCGCACCTGCTTGATCCGCGCGCCGATCAGCTCCTCCTTGATGGGAGCGGCGTAGATCTCCTGGAGGCGGCTGGTCGCGACCCCGGCGGGCAGCTCGGCGATCTCGTCGAGCAGCGGCTGCGGGTCCTCGTACCGCGTCCACAGGCCCTCGAGGTTGAGCACGCCCAGGCCGCCCAGCTCGCCGATACGGATGGCCGTGGCCGGGGAGACGACCGAGTCCATGGGGGCGGCCAGGAAGGGCAGCTCGAAGCGGTAGGCGTCGATCTGCCAGGCGATCGAGACCTCCTTCGGGTCCCGCGTACGGCGGCTGGGGACGACGGCGATGTCGTCGAAGGCGTACGCCCGGCGGCCGCGCTTGCCGCGCCCGATCTCGATCTCAGTCACGTCTGTGGCCTTTCCCTGATGCGTTGCAGCGTCTTCCAGTATCCCCGACACCCATGGCAAAGGCGGCCCCGGAGACTTCCGGGGCCGCCCTGCACGGCGTGCCGCCTACTTGCTGCTGTAGTTCGGCGCCTCGACCGTCATCTGGATGTCGTGCGGGTGGGACTCCTTCAGGCCCGCCGAGGTGATCCGGACGAAGCGGCCCTTGGACTCCATCTCCTCGATGGTGGCCGCGCCCACGTAGCCCATGGTCTGGCGCAGACCGCCGACGAGCTGGTGCAGGACGTTGGCCAGCGGGCCGCGGTAGGGCACCTGGCCCTCGATGCCCTCGGGCACGAGCTTGTCGTCGGAGGCGACCTCGGCCTGGAAGTAGCGGTCCTTCGAGTACGACTTCGCCTGGCCGCGGGACTGCATGGCGCCGAGCGAGCCCATGCCCCGGTACGACTTGAACTGCTTGCCGTTGATGAAGAGCAGCTCGCCGGGCGACTCCTCGCAGCCCGCGAGCAGGCTGCCCAGCATGACCGTGTCGGCGCCGGCGGCGAGCGCCTTGCCGATGTCGCCGGAGTACTGCAGGCCGCCGTCGCCGATCAGCGGGATGCCCGCAGGACGGGCGGCGAGGGACGCCTCGTAGATGGCGGTGACCTGGGGGACGCCGATACCGGCGACCACACGCGTGGTGCAGATCGAGCCGGGGCCCACACCCACCTTGATGCCGTCGACACCGGCGTCGATCAGGGCCTGCGCGCCGTCGCGCGTGGCGACGTTGCCGCCGATCACGTCGACGGACACACTCGACTTGATCTTCGACATCCAGCTCAGCGCGTTGCTGTTGTGGCCGTGCGAGGTGTCGACGACCAGGAAGTCCACCCCGGCCGCGGCGAGCGCCTGGGCGCGCTCCAGGGCCTCGGGGCTCGCGCCCACCGCGGCGCCGACGAGCAGCCTGCCCTCGGAGTCCTTGGCCGCGTTCGGGTACTGCTCGGCCTTGACGAAGTCCTTGACGGTGATCAGGCCCTTGAGGACGCCCGCGTCATCGACCAGCGGCAGCTTCTCGATCTTGTGCTTGCGCAGCAGCTCCATGGCGTCGACGCCGGAGATGCCGACCTTGCCGGTGACCAGCGGCATCGGCGTCATGACATCGCGCACCTGGCGGCTGCGGTCGGACTCGAAGGCCATGTCACGGTTGGTGACGATGCCCAGCAGCTTGCCCGCCGGGTCGGTGACGGGCACACCGCTGATGCGGAACTTGGCGCACAGCGCGTCCGCCTCGGCGAGCGTCGCCTCCGGGTGCACCGTGATGGGGTCGGTGACCATGCCGGACTCGGACCGCTTGACCAGGTCGACCTGGTTGACCTGGTCCTCGACCGAGAGGTTGCGGTGCAGCACGCCCACGCCGCCCAGCCGCGCCATCGAGATCGCCATGCGCGACTCGGTGACCTTGTCCATCGCCGCCGAGAGCAGCGGGATGTTGACCCGGACATTGCGGGAGATACGGGACGATGTGTCGACCGCGTTGGGGAGCACCTCGGATGCGCCCGGCAGGAGGAGCACGTCGTCGTAGGTCAGCCCGAGTGTCGCGAATTTCTCGGGCACTCCGTCGACGTTGGCAGTCATGACACCTTCCCCAAATGGCCTTGATCGGTGCGGATGTCCATGCTAACGGGAAGCGCGCCTCTCTCATTCCACGGTTCTGAGCGGCCCCCGGGTTCGTACATTCGTACGGAAATGACCTGGCGCACGTTCAACCGCGGCGGTGAGTGAGGGGCAAAACGGCCGCCTACTGTTCGGCCAGGGCGCGCAGCCGGCTGAGCGCGCGGTGCTGGGCCACCCGGACCGCGCCGGGTGACATTCCCAACATCTGTCCCGTTTCCTCCGCGGTCAACCCCACCGCGATGCGCAGCAGCAGCAGCTCGCGCTGGTTCTCCGGGAGGCTGGCCAGCAGCTTCTTGGCCCACTCGGCGTCGCTGCTGAGCAGCGCGCGCTCCTCCGGGCCGAGCGAGTCGTCCGGGCGCTCGGGCATCTCGTCCGAGGGCACGGCCGTCGAGCCCGGGTGCCGCATGGCGGCGCGCTGCAGGTCGGCGACCTTGTGGGCGGCGATGGCGAAGACGAAGGCCTCGAAGGGACGGCCGGTGTCCTTGTAGCGCGGCAGGGCCAGCAGGACCGCGACGCAGACCTCCTGGGCGAGGTCCTCGACGAAGTGCCGGGCGTCGCCCGGGAGCCGGGACAGCCGGGTGCGGCAGTAGCGCAGCGCCAGCGGGTGGACACGGGCGAGCAGATCGTGCGTGGCCTGCTCGTCGCCGTCGACGGCGCGGCGGACGAGCGCACCGATCGCCCCTTGGGCAAGTGCCGCCTGGTCGTCACGCATCGGTCCATGGTGCCTTGACGTCGTCCGGTCCGTGGCACCGCCTTCGTGGTTGTGCACCGAAGCGTTATGAGCAGGTGCGCCGAAGCTCATCCCCTGCGCCCTCCCCTTCCGCTCGACCAACTCGTCCGCGAGGAACTCCACACCCTCAAGGATGCGTCATTCGCGGCGAAACAAGCAGCGGGCCTCCGGCGGGGCGCTTTGCCACCGGCGTCCGCGGTGCGGTATTGCACCTCGCGCGTGTTCCGGCCCCACGTTCCCACGGGGCCGCGACGGCCGCCTGCCGTCTCCCGACCGCCCGGGACCGGGGAGCGGCACCCGTGCGGGTGACGTGCGAGCGGCACGGCCGCGCGCCCGTCCGGACGGACACCCCCCACGCTCGTCGCCGCGCGTGGGGGTGGCGTCACGTTCCGGTATGCCGGTCCGGGGCGGCCCGACCGGGATCCGCACGGGTCCTAGCGGACCAGGCCCCAGCGGAAGCCGAGGGCCACCGCGTGTGCGCGGTCCGACGCGCCGAGCTTCTTGAACAGCCGGCGGGCGTGGGTCTTCACGGTGTCCTCGGAGAGGAACAGCTCGCGGCCGATCTCCGCGTTGGAGCGGCCGTGACTCATGCCCTCCAGGACCTGGATCTCCCGCGCGGTGAGCGTGGGCGCGGCGCCCATCTCGGCCGAGCGCAGCCGGCGCGGGGCGAGCCGCCAGGTGGGGTCGGCGAGGGCCTGTGTCACGGTGGCCCGCAGCTCCGCGCGGGAGGCGTCCTTGTGCAGGTAGCCGCGGGCGCCGGCGGCCACGGCGAGCGCCACGCCGTCGAGGTCCTCGGCGACGGTGAGCATGATGATGCGCGCGCCGGGGTCCGCGGACAGCAGGCGCCGGACGGTCTCGACGCCGCCCAGACCGGGCATGCGCACGTCCATGAGAATGAGGTCGGAGCGGTCGGCGCCCCAGCGGCGGAGGACTTCCTCGCCGTTGGCCGCCGTCGTCACACGCTCGACGCCGGGCACGGTCGCGACCGCGCGGCGCAGCGCCTCTCGGGCAAGCGGGGAGTCGTCGCAGACGAGGACGGATGTCATGGCCGTCCTCCGCAGCTGATGCGCGTCACCTTGAGCCTCCAGGCTGGTACGGAATCGTCACCTGTGCGGTCGACCGTCTCGGACGCCCGCCCGAGCGCTTGTGTTCTCAACCGCCTCCGCACTCTCAACGACGGTCACTCGAAAGAGTTACGGGGCTGTACGCCGCCTTCGGCACTCTACGTGAGGGAACGGACACAGAGCAGGCATGAACGTCAGACCCTCAACTTTTCATCACAAGCTATGCCCCATTTAGCCCCTTTTGTTCCCGTTTCTAGGTGTCTAGGGCTAGATTCGCAATGAGTCATATTTTCATCTCCTTAGATCGGAGATGTACGGTCGGTGGCACCGTATCCGCCACGAACGGCTACAAGGGGTCACGTAATGGCAGATTTCTCCCGCCTTCCCGGACCGAACGCGGACCTGTGGGACTGGCAGTTGCTGGCTGCCTGCCGCGGGGTCGACAGCTCGCTCTTCTTCCATCCCGAGGGCGAGCGCGGGGCGGCTCGGAGCGCTCGAGAGAACTCGGCCAAGGAGGTCTGCATGAGGTGCCCGGTCCGTGCGGAGTGCGCGGCACACGCCCTGGCGGTGCGCGAGCCGTACGGAGTGTGGGGCGGCCTGACCGAGGACGAGCGCGAGGAGCTCATGGGGCGGGCACGGAACCGGCTGGTTTCGGCATCGTCGACCAGCGGGGACACCGCCTCCGATAGCTGAAGGAACGTTTTTTCTCATCCGTTCGCAGAGAGCCGCAACAGGGCACGCGTCACGCGTGCCCTCGCGATACCCCGATCCGGCGACCGCCCGCTCGCCGATCCCCTGATCCGCCGATCCCCCGCCGACCGCCCGCTCGCCGATCCCGATCACTGACCGCGGACCCCGGTCCCCCTTGTGCCGGCCCGTTTCAGTCAGCGGGCCCCGGCCCGCACCAGCTCCTCCAGCGTCGCCGCCACCGCCGGCACCTGTGCCAGGTCCGGCAGGGTGAGGGCGACGATCTCCCGCCGCACCGCCGGCTCCAGCTCCACGGTGCGCGCGCCCCGCGGCCGCACCGACTCGACCGCGAGCTGGGGCAGGACGGCGACCCCCAGTCCCGCGCCCACCAGGCCGACCACCGCCGGGTAGTCGTCGGTCGCGAAGTCGATGCGCGGCGTGAAGCCGGCGCCCTCGCACACCTGGACCAGCTGGCCGCGGCAGCGCGGGCAGCCCGCGATCCACGGATCGCCCGCCAGGTCGCCGATGGCCACGGACCCCGAGCGGGCCAGCCGGTGCCGCTCGGGCACCAGGGCCACGAGCCGGTCGGTCAGCAGCGGCCGTACGACCAGGTCCTCCCACTCCGCGGCGTCCGCGGCCCCCTCGTAGCGGAAGGCGAGGGCCACGTCACAGTCGCCCTGGCGCAGGAGTTCGACGGACCTGGGCGGCTCGGCCTCCTCCAGGGAGACCCGGGTGCCGGGGTGCGCGGCGCGCAGCGCGGCGAGCGCGGTGGGCACGAGCGTGGAACTTCCGCTGGGGAAGGAGACGAGCCGTACCCGCCCGGCCCGCAGCCCGGCGATGGCGGCGATCTCCTCCTCGGCGGCGGTGAGCCCGGCGAGGATGCCGGTGGCGTGCCGGACGAGCGCGTCGCCGGCCTGGGTCAGGCGCATCTCGCGGCCGGCCCGGACCAGCAGCGGGGTGCCGACGGCCGCCTCCAAGGCCTTCATCTGCTGGCTGACGGCGGGCTGGGTGCAGCCCAGCTCGCGCCCGGCCGCGGAGAAGGAGCCGGTGGTGGCCACGGCACGCAGCACACGGAGATGACGAGCCTCGATCACACCAACGAGCATAAGTGAGACTTGGGCGTGCGGCGGATTATCGCGTCGACACTTTGACCGGCGCTCGCCTACCGTGCCCGCATGAAGCTTCTGTCTGTGAACCTGGGCCGCGCCGAGGCCGTTCCGTACACCGACCAGCCGGACGGTGTGACCGGCATCGGCAAGCGGCCGGCGGACGGGCCGGTCAAGGTGTCGGCGCCCGGGCCGAAGGGGGTCGGCGCGAGCGGGCTGGCCGGGGACGCGGTGTGCGACACGCGGCACCACGGCGGCGACGACCAGGCGGTGTACGCGGTGGCGCGCGAGGACCTCGACGAATGGGAGCGCGAACTGGGCCGGACGCTGGCCAACGGCGTCTTCGGCGAGAACCTCACCACGCTCGGCCTCGACATCACCGGCGCGCGGATCGGCGAGCGCTGGCGCATCGGCTCGCCGCTCGGCCCCTCGGTGCTCCTGGAGGTCACCAGCGGACGGATCCCCTGCCGGACCTTCCAGGGCCATCTGGGTGAGAAGGGATGGGTGAAGCGGTTCACGCACCGGGCGGCGCCGGGCGCGTATCTGCGGGTGCTGGAGGCCGGTGAGATCCGGGCGGGCGACCCCGTAGAGATCGTGCACCGCCCGGACCACGACGTGACCGTGGGCCTGCAGTTCCGGGCCATGACGACCGAGCGCCCGCTGCTGCCCCGGCTGCTCGCGGCGGGTACGGCGCTGCACCCGGAGTCGCTGGCGGCGGCCCGGAAGTACGCGCGCGAATACGCGGGCTGACCGGCTGTCATCGTCCCGGCCGACACGTCGGCACCACCGATCGGGAGGGCCTGAGCAGAGATCGGGACAAGGCGCCGGGGGCCACTAACCTTTCGGCATGACAACGGCTCTGATTACGGGATCGACCGCGGGCATCGGCGCCGCCTTCGCGCGGCGGCTGGCGGCCGACGGGCACAACCTGGTGCTGGTGGCGCGCGACACCGCCCGCCTGACGGAGCAGGCCACCGAGCTGCACGACCGGCACGGCATCGAGGCGGAGGTGCTGACGGCCGACCTGGCGACGGACGCGGGCATCGAGACGGTCGCCGCCCGGCTGGGCGACCGCAAGGACCCCGTGGACCTGCTGGTCAACAACGCCGGCTTCGGCAACAAGGGCCGTTTCCTGGACGTGTCGATGGCCGACGAGCTCAGGATGATCAAGGTGCACGTCGAGGCGGTGCTGCGGCTGACGTCGGCGGCGACCTCGGCCATGCGCGAGCGCGGCCGGGGCGGGGTCGTGAACGTGGCCTCGGTGGCCGCCTTCGTGCCGCGCGGCACGTACGGCGCGTCGAAGGCGTGGGTCGTGCAGTTCACCCAGGGCGCGGCGCGCGACCTGGCCGGCAGCGGTGTACGGCTGATGGCGCTGTGCCCCGGCTTCGTGCGCACCGAGTTCCACGAGCGGGCCGGCATGGGCACGGACAACATCCCGAACTGGATGTGGCTGGACGCGGACAAGCTGGTCGCGGCGGCGCTGACGGACCTGGCCCACGGCAAGACCCTGTCCGTCCCGGATCCGCGGTACAAGGCGCTGATGGGCCTGGTGAAGGTGACGCCGCGCGGCCTGCTGGGCGGGATCACCTCGAAGACGGGCCGCAAGTACGGACCGCGGTGACGGTACGGAGGTGACCCAGGCGCCCCGGTGGGAGAATGGCACCGACGGAAAACCGGACCGGGCCAGGGGACCGGAGGCGCGTCATGACCTTCGTACAGCTCATCGACTGCAGGACGAGCCGGTTCGAGGAGATGAACCGGCTGCTGGACAGCTGGGTGGAGAAGACCGGGGGCAGGCGGACCGCGACGCACGCGGTCGTCGGCAAGGACCGCTCGGACGAGGCCCATGTCGTCGAACTGGTGGAGTTCCCGTCGTACGAGGAGGCGATGCGGACCTCGAACCTGCCGGAGACCGACGAGGTCTTCCGGGGCCTGGTCGCCCTCTGCGACGAACTGCCCACCTTCACCGACCTGGACGTCGTGCGGGACGAGCCGCTCCGCGCGACCCTCGTACGCCGCTTCTACGGCACCCTGACGACCGCCGGTGAACTGCCACCGCTCAACGACCTGATCGACGAGGACTGCCACAGCCACGACCCCGTCAACCCCCAGGTCACCATCGGCCTGGACGCCATCCGCCGCGACTTCCGCATGTGGCGCGACGCCTTCGACGCCTCCTTCACGGTCGAGGACCTGATGGCGCAGGGCGAAAGGGTCTGCGCCCGCTGGACCTGGACCGCCACGCACCGGGGCGAGTTCCTCGGCATCGCCCCCACCGGCAAGCGGGTCACCATGACCGGCATGACCGTCTTCCGCTTCGGCGACAACGGCAAGGTCACCGAACTGTGGTGGCAGCACGACCAGCTGGGACTGCTGCAACAGCTCGGCGCGCTGGACGAGTTGGAGCGGTAGTAAGGACAGGACTCACCGAGTGGCACGAAAGCGGACGGCGGCACCCGACAGGATTCTCGACCCCGCTGGTCCTTGAGCAGCGGGGTGTGGAAGCGACCCTGCTGCTTGGCCGGCGTCGTATCGGCGGTGTGCGCAGTGGTGTCGATCGCGGTGGCAATGGAGACGAGGGGCGTGTCCCTGGAGACGTAAAAAGGACGGCGGCTTTTTGCCACCCCTCGTTTGCGCGATCACAGTCTCTTCCACTGCCGCCCCCGTTCTTACGGCCCGTATATCGGAGGTGGTCGGTGCCCGCTGCTCCCAAGCCGGCAGCCCCCGCTCCGCGTGAGCGATGGTTCCAGCCGCGGCGGTCCCGGTTCCGATGGGAGCAGGAGGGGCTGGACCACCTGCGGAATCTGATGCCGAGGACCGAGCCGTACCGGGCGTGGGCGACGTTCCGGTTCACCGGCGCCTCCGGCCGGATCAACGAGTGCGACCTCCTGATCGCGGTCCCCGGCGGCCTCTATCTCCTGGAGCTGAAAGGGCATCCCGGCCAGGTGGTGAACCACGGTGACACCTGGCAGTTCCACGGTGACGACCGGGTCCGTACCCTGCGCAACCCGCTGCACCTGACGGACCTCAAGGCGAAGGAACTGAAGGGGCAGCTGGAGCGGGCCGCCCGCACCCTCGGGATGGACCCGCGACAGGTCCCCTTCATCAAGCCCGCGGTCTTCCTCCACGACCCGGGTCTGGTAAGCGGGCTGGACGACCTCCAGCGCACCGCCGTCTACGGGCGCAACGAGGGCACGAGCGGCCTGCCGAAGATCTGGGACGACCTGCTCGGCCGGCGACCGGAGCGGGAGAGCTGGCGCATCACCCCGGTCGTCGGCCAGCGCCTCGAATTGCTGATGCAGAAGATCGGCATCAGTCACTCCACCGCTCACCTGCGCTTCGGCGACGACTGGAAGCTCGAGCCGCGCGCCCTCGACGCCGGTCCTGGCTGGGAGGACCGGCTGGCCGTGCGGAACGACGGCCTCGTGCAGGAGGGCGGACGCGTCCGCATATACCTGGCCGGGCAGGCCGCCTCCGACGAGCAGCGGGCGAAGGTGGACCGCGCGGCCCGCCGTGAGTACCAGGTGCTCCAGGGGATCAACCACCGCGGCATCGTGCAGGCGGCGCAGATCCGCGAGCACCAGGGCGGCCCGGCGATCCTCTTCCGACACCGCGAATCCGACCTACGGCTCGACGCCTACCTCGACGCGTACGGAGGGCAGCTCACCCCGCTGCTGCGGCTGGACTTGGTGCGGCAGCTCGCCGAGGCGGTCCGCTACGCGCACAACCGCTCCCTCTACCACCGTGCGCCGGCCGCCCGTTCCGTCTACGTGTCGGCCCGCGAGGACGGCAGCGAGCCGGTGCTGCGCATCGCCGAAAGGCTTCCGCGAGAGCTCGGGACAGGGGGAGCGCGAGCTGCTATACATCCCCTACGGTCCGTAATCAGCAGGGGGTGGAGATCGGGTGGATCCGATTTCGGCAGCGCTTCTCGTGGCGCTCGTGAGCGGCGCCGGAGGTGCCGCGGGCACGGAGGCGTGGGCGGCGCTCGGCAGGCTGGTGCGTCAGCCGTTCCGACGTGGCGATCAGACGCGGCCAGAGGAACCGGCTCCGGGAATCAGGGAGTTGGAGGGCCTTGAGGGGCGCCCTCAGGACACGGGCCGGGCGCAGGCGCTTGCCGACGCGTTGCAGCGGAGGGCAGCTCACGACCCCGACTTCGCCAGCTCCCTCGCGACATGGCTGGACAAGGCGAGTCCGGCGCTCACAGGGACCGGAAACGTGCGCAACACCGTCAGCGGCGGCTCCCAGGGAAACCTCCTGCAGGCCCGGGATCTGCATGGTCCCGTCACGTTCGGTACTCCACCCGCGCCGGACACCACGGCCGGAGAGCGGACCGATTGAGCGGCCTTCGGCCCGGACAGCACACACCCGTTCAACTTAACCCTTGCGCAAACCGAGATTGTCATCCAGAAGGCGGCGAGGATGAAACTCACCAAACCGCACAAGGACCAGGACTCGGGCGGAAACGGCTGCCCCACGGTCTACCTGGGCGAGAACGGCGATCTGGTCGTGCAGGGGCACGTCGTGGACAGCGCGACCTTCGCGGAACTGGAGAACGTCCTCCCGTGGGAGGACGTAGGGAGGCAGAGTTCGCGGCCCTGGAGGAGCAGGCCGAGAGCGCGGAGCGTGCGCGTGCGCTCGCCCGCGTGCCGGCGCTGCGGACCATGTACGACGGCGCCTTCCGCGCGGACCTCACGGCCTGGCGAGGCGCCGCGGAGGACGCTGCGACGCGAACCGGTGCGGGAGACGTCCACAACCGGATCACGGGCGGCACGCAGAGCACCGTCGTCATGGGTCGGGACTTCCACAGCCCCGTCACCTTCAACCAGCCATGACACAAGGCGACGCCGGCCCGGCTGGGCTACGGCATCCTGAGAGGGAACCAGCAGCCCGCCTCCCTGTGCCGTCCTGCCCGGGCGGGTCTGCCAAGGCCGGGTGTTGGGGCAGGACCTGAACGCAACGCGAATGTGATGGGGGTGTACGGGGTGGAGCCTTCCTCAAGGCCGCAGAGAAAGACCGGCTGAGCGGCCATGTCGGAGCAGTCACGGGGCGACGTGCACAACGTGTTCTCCGGCGGCAGTGCGACGTATGTGATCCAGGGCCGGGATTTCGGTGCCGTACACCTGCATCTGCCGCCGCCGCAGACGGCGCAGGACCGCGCCGCCGCCGAGTTGGCACGCGTGGTGCTCGCCCAGTGGCGGGACGAGGCGGGGGCCCTGGGCCTGGCCGGAAGCGCCAGGCTCGCGGTGGGCTGGCTGGCCGACTGGACGGTCTCCGACCATCGCGAGCACATCGGCGCCGACGTCACCGGCAGCACTGCGGGCCTCACCGAACTCGCCGCCGCCTTCCAGGCTCTGCCCGCCCGGCGCCTGGTGATCATCGGTGCTCCCGGCGCGGGCAAGACGTCCCTGGCGATCCTGCTCACGCTGCAGTTGCTGAGCCTGCAGGACGCGACGCGGCCCGTCCCCGTACCGCTGCTGGTGTCGTCCTGGGACGCCGGCAAGGAACACTTCGACGTCTGGCTCGCGCGCCGCATCCACGAGGAATACGTGGGCCTGTCCAGGGACCTCGACCGGACCCGGATCCGCGAGCTGGTACGCGACCGGCGGGTACTGCCGGTCCTCGACGGCCTGGACGAACTGCCTCGCCCGCTCCGGTCCGCGGCGCTTGCCGGGCTCAACAGGGCGGGCGCCGACGGCGCACCGCTGATCCTCACCTCCCGCACGGCGGAGTACACCGAACTCGTCGAAGAGGAGGCCGTGTTGCAGGCTGCGGCCGTGATCAGGGCACAGCCCGTGGACGGGGCCGCGGCGGCGGAGTACCTGCGCGGCTCCTCGCATCCGCAGCGCACCCGGCAGTGGCAGGTGCTCCTCGGCCACCTCACGCACCACCCCGATGCCACGGCGGCCAGAGCCCTCTCGTCCCCGCTCATGCTGTGGCTGGCCCGCACGGTGTACGCCCACCCGGACGCCGACCCCGGCGAGCTCGCGGACGAGTCCCGCTTCCCCGACGCGGCGGCCGTCGAGCGGCACCTGCTCGACTCCATTGTTCCCGCGGCGTTCCCCTCCGGACCGGCCTCGCCCCACCAGCCCCACCCGGTACGCGAGTGGAGGCACGCGCAGGCGCAGCGTGCCCTCGGCTTCCTCGCGGCCCATCTCACCGCGATGAAGACAAGGGACTTCGCCTGGTGGGAGCTGCACCGCGCGAAGCCGCCGACGGTCCTCAAGGCGCCGGCACTGCTGGCCGGCTACGTCCTGCTGATGACAGGCTCCTCGTGGTTCCAGGACTGGCTCACGGGAGGCGATCCGTTTCTGGGCTTGCAGGTAGCCGCGGGAGCCACGGTCGCCACGTTATTGGGGATCATGAGCGGCATACTCCTGCTGCTCTCGCAGCTGTGGAAGGGGCCTCTGCCCCGCCGGCTCGCCGCGTTCGGCAGGCACCGCTCCCGTATCCCGGGCCTGTTCTGGCTCGTCGTGTTCCTGGCGCCCGTCGCCCTTCTCCTGACCAGGGACGAACCGCTTCTGGCGCTGGGCTTCATCGTTCCGGCGCTGCTCATGATGGTCGTCGGCGCGCCTGCCGACACCGCGCAGGCCGTCGGACCGCGGGCATTGCTGAGCGGCGAGCGGGCCAGCACGGTGCTGATGCTGCTGGCTGTCGCGCCGGTGATCGGGGCCATCGGCACCCTGTACATCGTCCGGGTCCCCGACCGCACCGTGCTGCTCGGCAGCTGGCTCTCCGGAACCGCGGGTGCGGCTGCGGTGATGGTGGCCCTCAGCCCCTGGACGCAGTGGCTGCTCGCGAAGGTGACGCTCGCCAGCCTGGGGAGGCTGCCGTGGTCGACCATGGCGTTCCTCGAGGATGCGCGCCGGGTGGGCCTGCTGCGGCAGGTCGGCGGCGTCTACCAGTTCCGCCACGCCCAACTCCAGGCACGCCTCGCGGCCGGCCGGCGCGGCAGCGGCACCCCGGCGCCCCGTCGGCGACGCGCCACCACCCGCGCGCCCTGGCCGGTCCGCCCGCTTCCTGCGGCGAGCAGCACCCCGCAGTCCGCACGCATCCCCGGCTACGTCGGGCTCCGGCACCCCAGGGGGTGGCCGGCCATGTACGTGGCGATGTGGACGCTGGCCCTGCTGTGGACCGGCGCCGCCGCCGTCCAGGACGCCTGGCACGACCCCAACGCCTGGCTGACCGTGGGTTTCTTCGTGGCACTTCCACCCGTCCTGGACCTGCTGATCCCGCCGCTCACCTGGCGCAGGGCCGAGTTGCGCCTGGACCATGGCGGCATCGAGTACGCGATGGGCAAGCGAACGATACGTTTCGAGTGGTGGGACGTCACGGAGGTCTCGGCACGGCTGTACGAACCGCCGCTCGGCAAGGACGACGGTACCGTCATGCTCCACCTGCGGCTGAGACCCGAGATCACTCCGGGGCCGCGGATCCGTGTCAACAGCACGGGCTTGATCGCCCTGTGGCCGCTCGACAGCCCCACCGGAGATCCGGACGAGGCGACGACCCCGCCCGAACTGCACGACGCGCTCGTACGCTTCGCAGGCGAACGATGGCGGCCCCCGGCGGGGAGATGACGGATGGCTTGCTGAGGCGCGGGCCGGCCACGCACCGGCGCATCCTGGCGGCTCCGCGTCCGTCGGCCGTCGACGACCGGACCCGATGGCGATGGCCCACTCGCCCTCCCTTGGGGTGTCCTCACCGAAGACGCCAAGCCGGGTCGGGGGTCGGGGGGACCTGGCAGGATGGGACGGCGGGCCCTGGGGGGTCGCTGGGGAATCGGCGCGTCCGCGGCGTTCGCGGGGCCGGCGGGCAGGATGAGAGGTGCGGCTGATCGAGCCCGAGCACGTTCCGTACCTCGCCGCCCTCCGCTACAAGGACTCCGGTCTGCGCAAGCGGGCCCAGTGGGAGCAGGTCTGGGAGCAGCAGCGCGAGGAGGACCGGACCGGGCAACGGCTCGACATCAAGGTGCCGCCGAAGTACACCAGCGCCGACTTCCTCAAGCACTCCTACTGGTCCCACCGCGGCAAGCTCGACGTGCCCAAGGAGCGCTTCATCTCCTACCCCGGTGCCTCCCCCGAAGCCGACGGCTCCCTGCTGCTCGGCTGGGCCGGCTGGAACCACCGCGACCAGGCCGACGCCCTCGTCGGAATGATCCGCGACCGCGTCGAGAACGGTGGCTGGGCCAAGGAGGACCCCCGCTTCGTGCCTCTCCTCGCCGGACTGCGCGAGGTGCTGCCCTGGGTCCACCAGTGGTACGGCGAGTACGACGAGGAGTGGGAGGGCAACCCCGCCGAGGAGTTCCAGGCCGCCCTCGAAACAGGCCGTACGGAACGCCAGCTCTCCGAGTCCGACCTCGTCAACTGGCGTCCCGAGAAGAAGACTCGCGGTCGCCCGAAGAAGAGCGAGTGACCGGCCCACGGACATGAGTGAGGGGTGGTAGGGAGCACCACGGCTCCCTACCACCCCTCGGTCACATCAACCGCGTACGGCCATCCGCACAAACGCCGGCCGTAAGGGGCGCGGGGAACTGCGCGAGCAACCACCGTCGGGCCGCACCCGGCATCGGAACCCCGGGGGGCAGGAGCCCAAACGCCGGTGCCCGGCGCCCCCGAAGGGGCGCCGGGCACCGGCGGTTCGGCTCAGTTCAGCGGAGCGCTCAGTGGGCGTGGCCGTGGCCGTGGCCCGCCGCGGCCGGCTCTTCCTCTTCCTTCTTCTCGACGACCAGGGTCTCGGTCGTGAGCAGGAGGGAGGCGATGGAGGCGGCGTTCTCCAGGGCGGAGCGGGTGACCTTGACCGGGTCGATGACGCCGGCCTTGACCAGGTCGCCGTACTCGCCGGTGGCGGCGTTGTAGCCGCTGCCCTTCTCCAGCTCCGCCACCTTGGAGACGATGACGTAGCCCTCGAGGCCGGCGTTCTCGGCGATCCAGCGCAGCGGCTCGACGGCGGCCTTGCGGACGACCGCGACACCCGTGGCCTCGTCGCCGGTCTTGTCGAGGTTGCCCTCCAGGACCTTCACGGCGTGGACGAGCGCGGAGCCACCACCGGAGACAATGCCCTCCTCGACCGCGGCGCGGGTCGCGGAGATGGCGTCCTCCAGACGGTGCTTCTTCTCCTTCAGCTCCACCTCGGTGGCGGCGCCGACCTTGATCACGCACACGCCGCCGGCCAGCTTCGCGAGGCGCTCCTGGAGCTTCTCGCGGTCCCAGTCGGAGTCGGTGTTCTCGATCTCGGCCTTGATCTGGGAGACGCGGCCCACCACGTCGTCCTTGTTGCCGGCGCCGTCGACGATCGTGGTGTCGTCCTTGGTGACGGTGACGCGGCGGGCGGAGCCGAGGACGTCAAGACCGGCCTGGTCGACCTTGAGACCGACCTCCTCGGAGATGACCGTGGCACCGGTGAGGACCGCCATGTCCTGGAGCATCGCCTTGCGGCGGTCGCCGAAGCCGGGGGCCTTGACGGCCACGGCGTTGAACGTGCCGCGGATCTTGTTGACGACCAGGGTCGACAGGGCCTCGCCCTCGACGTCCTCGGCGATGATCAGCAGCGGCTTCGAGGCGTTCGCCTGGATGATCTTCTCGAGGAGCGGGAGCAGGTCCGCGATGGCGGAGATCTTGCCCTGGTGGATCAGGATGTACGGGTCGTCGAGGACGGCCTCCATGCGCTCCTGGTCCGTGACGAAGTACGGCGACAGGTAGCCCTTGTCGAAGGCCATGCCCTCGGTGAAGTCCAGCTCCAGACCGAAGGTGTTGGACTCCTCGACGGTGATGACGCCGTCCTTGCCGACCTTGTCCATCGCCTCGGCGATGAGCTCGCCGACCTGCTGGTCCTGGGCGGACAGCGCGGCGACCGCGGCGATGTCGGACTTCTCGTCGATCGGGCGGGCCGAGGCGTGCAGCTCGTCGGAGACGGCCTTGACCGCGGCGTCGATGCCCTTCTTCAGAGCGGCCGGGGAGGCACCCGCGGCAACGTTCTTCAGGCCCTCGCGCACGAGCGCCTGGGCGAGCACGGTGGCGGTGGTGGTGCCGTCACCCGCGATGTCGTTGGTCTTGGTCGCCACCTCCTTCACCAGCTGGGCGCCGAGGTTCTCGTACGGGTCGTCGATCTCGACCTCGCGGGCGATGGTGACGCCGTCGTTGGTGATGGTGGGCGCGCCGAACTTCTTGTCGATGACGACGTTGCGGCCCTTGGGGCCGATCGTCACCTTGACCGTGTCGGCAAGCTTGTTGACGCCGCGCTCGAGGGCGCGACGGGCGTCCTCGTCGAACTTCAGGATCTTCGCCATGGCAGCGGGAGCCCTCTCGAAATCTGGTGGAAAGACACTGCGCCCCGGGCGCCCGGCTTCTTATCGGTCGCGGGGGGCCAGGGGCGCAGCTCAAGCAGAATTGCTTCGGCTTCGTGAAGAAGCGGGTGAACTACTTCTCGATGATCGCGAGAACGTCGCGAGCCGAGAGGACGAGGTACTCCTCGTTGTTGTACTTCACCTCGGTGCCGCCGTACTTGCTGTAGAGCACGACGTCACCGACCTTCACGTCGAGCGGAAGACGGTTGCCGTCCTCGAAGCGGCCCGGGCCCACGGCCAGGACGACGCCCTCCTGGGGCTTCTCCTTGGCGGTGTCCGGGATGACCAGGCCAGAGGCCGTGGTCTGCTCGGCGTCGAGCGGCTGGACCACGATGCGGTCCTCGAGCGGCTTGATGGCAACCTTGGTGCTGGCGGTCGTCACGATCCGACCTCCCCCTTCGGAGATCTCACGGGGTTAACTGTCTGAGGTGGCGACCAGGTCGATCCGTCGTCGCGGGTGCCGGACCTGCCCGTCGCTGTGTTGGCACTCTCCAGGGGGGAGTGCCAGACCTGAGACTATGACCGCGATTAGCACTCGGTCAAGCGGAGTGCCAATTGCCTCGTGGCGCGTCGGCGGGTGGGGTGCGTTCGGGGAACGTGTGTTCCCGGTGCTGTGGGTGTGTGCGGGCGTCCCTGGGGCTTCGCCCCCGGACCCCCGGATCGGCCTGAACGGCCCTCGTCCTCAAGCGCCGGACGGGCTATTGATGCCGGACTCGGCCTGGAAGCTCAGCCCGCCTGAGACCGGACCTCAGAGGTAGTCCTGCAGGCGGCCCACCGTCAGGCCCTTTTCCTGGATGGTGCGGAGCAGGCGGGTCGTGCGGTCGCGGAGGGGCGGGCCGTCGAGGTCGTCGTCGTCCGAGGCGACGAGGAGGATGTCGCCGGGGCGCAGTTCGCGGGGGCCGTGACTGAAGCGCAGGCCGGTGTCGGTCGTGGCGGCGCGCCACAGGACGACGGCCGAGACCCCGCAGCCGGCGGCGGCGCGCAGGGTCGTCGTGTCGTATCTGCCGTAGGGCGGACGGAAGAGGCGGGGGGTGACGCCGAAGCGGGAGCGGATCTTGTCCCGCTGGCCGCAGATCTCGGCGCGCTGGCCCGCGTAGGGCAGCCCGCGCAGCGAGGGGTGGTCCAGGGTGTGGTTCTGGAGGTCCGCGCCGACCGACATCAGGTGCGCGAAGTGCCCGTACCCCGGTCCGACGACACTGTCCGTGAGGAACATGCTGACCGGCAGCCGCAGTTCACGGACCATGTCGACGAACCGCGGATCCTTCTCCGCGCCGTCGTCGTAGGTCAGGAAGACGACCGGGTCGGAGGTGGCGATCCGGTCCACGACCTCGGGCAGGCCGGCGGACGGGCCGGCGCCGGCGCGGCGCGCCGGGCGGGCCGGCGGCTTCGGCGGTGCGGGCAGCGGCGCCCTGAGGCCCCAGCGCCGGTAGGCCTGGTCGGCCGCCGCCGGGCTCGGCGACCGTACGCCCTGCGCCGCCTTGCGGCCGAGCCGTTCGAGGGGGTCGACGGACGTGGCGCAGCCGGTCAGCAGGGAGGCGGCGAGCAGGGCCACCGCCACGTGCCGGGACCTGAGGGGCCGCAGCCTCACAGGTAGTCCTCCAGCCGGGCCACCGCGTACCCGTCGGCCGTGACCTTCTTCAGGAACCGGCGCATGTCGTCGGCCATGGTGCCGTTCCACTCGCCCCGGCCGCGGAAGTGGGTGAGCACGATGTCGCCGGGACGCAGCCGCTGGTCGTCCTCGCGGAACTCCCAGTGGTCGACGTAGACCTCCTCGTTCCAGATCGGCGCGTACTCGATGCCGCAGGACTTGGCGGCGCGCAGGGTGTCCTGGTTGTAGTTGCCGTAGGGCGGGCGCATCATCCTCGGGCGCTTGCCGAACTGCTTCTCCATGATGTCCTGCGTGTCGCAGATCTCCCGGCGCTGCTCCTCGTAGGACAGGCCCGGCAGGTAGGGGTGGTGCAGCGTGTGGTTGTTGAGGGTGACCCCCGAGGCCTGCATCTTCCGGAAGTAGTCGTAGTCGTCCTTGATCAGGTAGTCGCTGAGGAAGGCGGTGTACGGGATCTTCAGGTCCCGCATCATCCGCAGGAACTCCGGGTCCTTCTCCGCGCCGTCGTCGATGGTGAGGAAGACGACCTTGTCCTTGGTGGGGACCGTGGTGAAGACCGGGGGCAGGTTCCAGTCCTCCTGGTGGTTCACCTCGAAACCGGCGCGGGCGGTGGCCCTGAGCTTCTTCGTGGGCGGCTTCGGGGGGATCAGCGGGACCTGCTCCAGGCCCCAGCGCCTGGCGGTGGCCGCCCGCTGCGCGTAGGAGGTGTGCAGGCGGTCGGCGTAGGAGCCGAGGGCGGGGGCGGCGGGCGCATGGTGGCGCGGCTGGCCGGGGGCCGGGCGCACCTGTGCCGCCGGCTCCGAGCAGCCGGAGGCGAGCGTGGCGACGGCGAGCACCGCGAGTCCGCCGCGGATCCGGTTCCGGCACGTCGGGGACCTTTCAGGACTCTTTTTATCGTTTTGTCCTACAAGCCTCATGGCGCCGGATCCTCGCAGGCCCACCGCACGGAAGCAGGGGCGACACCGCGGCCGGAGGCACACCATCCACCGACTGGCCCACAATGAGCCGGTGAACGACCACCTCCACGCCTTCGCCTCGCTGCTCACCCCCGAGGGCCGCGCCCTCCTCGACGAGGTGCGCGGCACCGAACCCGCCGACGAACTCGCCGTCGCCACCCGGCTGCGCCGTGAGCACCCCGCCGAACTGGTGTCGGCGGCGCTCGGCCAGGCCCGGCTGCGGCAACGGGCGGCCGCGAAGTTCGGGGCCGAGGACGCGGGGCGGATGTTCTTCACGCCGAACGGGGTGGAGCAGTCGACGCGGTCGAGCGTGGCGGCCTACCGGGCGGCCCGGCTGCGGGAGTCGGGGGTGACCTCGGTCGCGGACCTGTGCTGCGGGATCGGCGGCGACGCGATCGCCCTCGCCCGCGCCGGGATCCGGGTCCTCGCCGTGGACCGGGACCCGCTGACCGCCGCCGCGGCCCGCGCGAACGCCGAGGCGCTCGGGGTGGCGGACCTGATCGAGGTGCGGGAGGCGGACGTCACGGAGGTCGACACGGCGTCGTACGACGCGGTGTTCGTGGATCCGGCCCGCAGAGCGGGAGGAGGAAGGGGCGCTCGCGTCTTCGACCCGGAGGCGTACTCGCCGCCGCTGTCCTGGGCCGTCGGCGCCGCGCTCCGGGCGCCCCGCGCGGCCCTGAAGATCGCCCCCGGCATCCCGCACGAGCTGGTCCCGCCGCAGGCCGAGGCCGAGTGGATCTCCGACGGCGGGGACGTGAAGGAGGCGGTGCTGTGGTTCGGCACCGAGCCGGGCCTGATCAGGGCCACCCTGCTGCCCGGCCCGCGCACCCTGCGCGGCCGCGGCCTGCCCGACCCCGCGGTCCGCACCCCGGGCCGCTACCTGTACGAGCCCGACGGCGCCGTCATCCGCGCCCACCTGGTCGCCGAGGCCGCCCAGGAGCTCGACGGCGGCCTGATCGACGCGACCATCGCGTACGTGACCGCCGACCGGCTCCGCCCCACCCCCTACGCCACCGCCTATGAGATCACCGACCGGCTGCCCTTCAACGTCAAGAAGCTCAAGGCTCTGCTGCGGGAGCGCGAGGTGGGCGCGCTGACCGTGAAGAAGCGGGGCTCGGCGGTGGAGCCCGAGGAACTGCGCAGGAAGGTCCTTCCGAAGCCGCACGGCAGGAACGCGGCGACGGTGTTCCTCACCCGGGTCGCCGGGGCGCCGACCATGCTGATCGGCCACCCGGCGGGCTGACGCCCGCGAAAGGCGGCGACCACCCCGCCGGGGCGCCCTCAGCCGTTCTCGGCGGCCCGCCTCAGCAGCAGTTCCCGCTCCCGCTCGTTGCGGGCCAGGGACGCCGCCCGTTCGAACTCGGCGCGCGCCTCCGCCGTGCGTCCGAGACGGGCCAGCAGGTCCGCGCGGACGCTGGGCAGCAGGTGGTAGGCGCGCAGGGCGGGTTCGGCAGCCAGGGCGTCGACGATCTCCAGGGCCGGGGCCGGTCCCTCCGCCATCGAGACGGCGACCGCGCGGTTCAGCTCCACGACGGGGGAAGGGGACCGGGCGGCCAGGAGGGCGTACAGGGTGACGATGGCGGGCCAGTCGGTCTCCTCGTAGGTGTACGCGCGCGCGTGGCAGGCGGCGATGGCGGCCTGCAGGGCGTACGGACCGGGGGCCCCGGTGGTGTCGGCGCGGGCCAGCGCGGCGACACCACGGGCGATGAGCATGCGGTTCCAGCGGCGGCGGTCCTGGTCCTTGAGCAGCACCGGTTCGCCGTGCGGACCGGTGCGGGCGGCGGCGCGGGAGGCCTGGAACTCCAGGAGGGCCACCAGGGCGTGCGCCTCGGGTTCCTTCGGCATCAGGCCGGCCAGCAGCCGGGCCAGGCGCAGCGCGTCCTCGCACAGCCCGGGGCGCAGCCAGTCGTCGCCGGCCGTCGCGGCGTACCCCTCGTTGAAGATCAGGTAGATGACGCCGAGGACCGAGCCGAGCCGGGCTTCGCGCTCGGGGCCGTACGGCACCTCGAAGGCGACGTTCCGCTGGGCCAGAAGGCGTTTGGCGCGCACGATCCGCTGGGCGACCGTCGACTCGGGCACGAGGAAGGCGCGGGCGATCTCGGCCGTCGTCAGGCCGCCGAGCAGTCGCAGGGTGAGGGCAGTGCGCGCCTCGGCGGACAGCACGGGGTGGCAGGTGGTGAAGACCAGGCGTAGCAGGTCGTCGTCGATGTCGTCCGGGGCCGCGGGCTCTTCGGGCGGCGGGACCTCCTCCAGGTTCCGGCCGATCTCCTGGAGCTTGCGCGTGTACCGCTCCCGGCGGCGCACCAGGTCGACGGCCCGGCGCCGGGCGGTGGTCATCAGCCAGGCTCCGGGGTTTCCCGGCAACCCGTCCCGGGGCCACTGTTCCAGCGCGGCGACCAGGGCGTCCTGCGTCAGCTCCTCGGCGATGCCGACGTCCCGCACGATCCGGGCGACGGCCGCGACGACCCGCGGCGACTCCAGCCGGAAGACGGTCTCGAGGTCTTCCTCCAGAGCGCCGGGGGGTTCGGTGGGCCGGGCGTGCTGCTGTTCCACAACCCACCATCGAACACCCCCGGCGGCCCTGGGCCAAGGAGCACTCAGCCCTCGGCGATCTCGCGCACCTCGCACGTCACCGTCCAGAACTCCTCGTGCACCTTGAGGAACCGCTTGGCCCACTCGACGGCCTCCGCCATGTCCTTGCACTGCATGAACGCGTAGCCGCCGACGACCTCCTTCGACTCCGTGAAGGGCCCGTCGGTGACGGAGATCCGCCCGCCCTCCCAGTGCACCCTGGTGCCCTGCGCGGACGGCATGAGCCCGGCGGTGTCCAGCATCACTCCCGCCTTGGTGACCTCCTCGATCAGTTCCCCCATCCGCTGCATCAGCTCGGGGCTGGGCCCCTCGGCGGGCACGGTGCTCTCGTCGATCTTCACAAGCGACAGGTAACGCGGCATCGGTGACTCCTCGGCCGGCCGGCGGGGCCTCTCCCCGCCTCTCACCCCGTACGTCGAACAGGGGACGGCGGAATCGACACACTCCCCGGAATTTCTTCGGAGATTTTTCCCGCAGGACGTTTCAGCAGGTCAGAGGGGTCCGTGGACAAAGGTCACCGCAGCAACGTCCACAGGGCCTCCGCGTCCGGTTCCTGCGCCACCACCCGGTTGGGGTTCCACGGGGCCGTCACCACCGGCATGGTCACCGTCTTCACGTTCTGCGCCGACAGGCCCCGCAGGCTCTCGCCGAGGGTCGTCAGCTCGCCCAGCGAGTCGAGGCCGGTGTCGGTGGTCAGGCTGCCGGTCACCGCGTCGGCGACCCGGTAGAGCCCGGCGGGGTCGTTCAGCAGACCGGAGTCGGACATCTGCTCCAGCAGCGCCTTGACCAGTGTCTGCTGGAGACCTATGCGGCCCAGGTCGCTGCCGTCGCCCACGCCGTACCGGGTGCGGGCCAGGGCGAGGGCGTCGGTGCCGTCCAGATGGTGGGTGCCGGCCTTCAGGCGCAGA
This sequence comes from Streptomyces sp. NPDC087787, assembly GCF_044743035.1. Lineage (NCBI taxonomy): Bacteria > Bacillati > Actinomycetota > Actinomycetes > Kitasatosporales > Streptomycetaceae > Streptomyces > Streptomyces sp. NPDC087787. The sequence goes on along the minus strand of NZ_JBIUVQ010000011.1, from coordinate 28,841 downwards.
TGGCTCTTGTCGTCGTCGATGTCCAGCTCGGTGGTGACGGTGACCCCGCCCATCGCGTCCACCAGCTTCGCGAAGCCGGAGAAGTCGATCTCGACGTAGTGGTCCATGCGGATGCCGGTGAGCGTCTCGGCCGTCTTGACCGCGCACACCGGACCGCCCACCGAGTACGCGCTGTTGAACATGGCGTAGTGGGCCACCGCCGTGGAACCGCCGGACTCCACCGGGCAGGACGGGCGGGTCACCAGCGTGTCGCGCGGGATGCTCACCACGGTGGCCGAGGTCCGGCCCGCGTCGATGTGCACGATCATCGCGGTGTCGGAGCGGGCGCCTTCGCTGTCGCCGCCGCCGAGTTCCTTGTTCTGCGCGCCGCTGCGCGAGTCCGAGCCGAGGACCAGGATGTTGAGGGCCCCGCTGGGCAGATCGGCCGTGTCCGCCGACGGCGCGCTGAGCGGTCTGGGCGGGCGGTCGTCCCCGAGCGCGCTGTTGATGTCGACGCCCTTGATGTTCTGGTTCAGGTGCCAGTACGCGACGCCGACCGCCGCGACGCCCAGCACCAGGACGCCCGTCAGACCGAGCCCCACGGCCTTCAGGGCCCGTGACCGCCGGCCGGCTCCTCCGCCCGCGTCCCCGCTGTCGCTGCCGCCGTCGCCCGGGCCGCTGTCATGTCCCCTGTTGTGTCCCCTCACGGGGAGGAACATACGTCCGACTCACGCGGAACCCGACAGAGGGAGGCGCCCATGACCGATTTCTTCGGAAAATCTCATCTTCCCCGAACCTATGGGCACTTGGGCTTCACATCGCGGGCGCCGCCGTGCTGCTGCGCACCACCAGACTCGTGGCCAGCTCCACCCGGGTCGCCGCCGGCGCGTCCTCCTCGCGCCCGAGGTCGAGGACCAGCTTCGCCGCCGCCTCGGCCATCTCCGTCAGCGGCTGGCGCACGGTCGTCAGTGGCGGCCCGACCCAGCGCGCCACCGGCAGGTCGTCGAAGCCGACCACGCTCAGGTCCTCCGGGACGCGCAGGCCCAGTTCGCGCGCCGCCTCGTACACGCCGAGCGCCTGGAGGTCGTTGCCCGCGAAGACGGCGGTCGGCCGGTCCTCGCGGCGCAGCAGCTTCAGACCGAGCCGGTAGCCGGCCTCGTGGTGGAAGTCGCCGGTCACGATCAGCGACGGGTCCACCGGCAGTCCGGCCGTCTCCAGCGCGGCCCGGTAGCCGTCGACGCGGGCGCGGCTGCACATCATCCGGGAGGGCCCGCTGATGGCGCCGATGCGAGTGTGTCCGAGCTCCACCAGGTGCCGGGTGGCGGCCAGGCCGCCCTGCCAGTTGGTGGCGCCGATCGAGGGCACGTCGGCGCCCGGGTCGCCGGCCGGGTCCATCACCACGAACGGGATGGAGCGGCTGGTCAGCAGCGCCCGCTGGGACTCGTCGAGCCCGGACAGCACCAGGACCACGCCGTGCGGCCGGCGGGCGGCGACCTGGTCGGCCCAGGTCCGCCCGGGAGTGAGCCGGCCCGCGCTCTCGGAGAGCACGACGCTCAGCCCCGCGTCCCGCGCCACGTTCTCCACGCCCCGGATGACCTCCATCGCCCAGGCGCTCTCCAGCTCGTGGAAGACCACGTCGATCAGCGGCGAGCGGGTCGCCTCCGCCCGCCTGCGCCGGTAGCCGTGTGCCCGCAGCAGCTCCTCGACCCGGGAACGGGTGGCCGGGGCGACATCGGCACGACCGTTGAGAACCTTCGAAACAGTCGGAGCCGACACACCGGCCTCGCGGGCAATCTCGGCGAGCGTCGCGGTCTGCGTTCCTGCGGTCTTCGTCGGCTTCATGCTCGCGATCGTATCTCTGCGCGACCCCTTGACGAACCCCCTCGACCGCTTTAGGTTCCCGGAACATTCGAAGTGCCATACGAAACATTCGGCAACTCGAAGAGTTCGGCCAGACGAACATTCGGAACACGACATTCGTGAGAGGTGCCGTCACATGGAGTCCTACAGCAGGCGCTGGTTTCTCGGCGCCGGCGCCACCACCCTCATCACCGCGGGCCTTACCGCCTGCGGCACCGGCAGCGGCTCCGGCAGCTCGGGCGACACGCTCACGGCGATGGTGTACGGCGACGACGCGGTGAAGGTGCAGTCCGCGGCCGTCAAGCGGTTCAACGCCTCCGCCGCGGCCAAGAAGGCGAACGGCAGGATCCAGCTGGAGAAGGTGCCGGGCTCGGACTACCCGGCCAAGCTGCGCACCGCGATGGGCTCGCCGCACGCCCCGGACGTGTTCTTCAACTGGGGCGGCGGCTCCATCAAGGCGTACAAGGACGCGGGCCAGCTGATCGACCTCACCGACACCATCGGGTCCGACCCGGTCCTCAAGAGCGGCTTCCTGCCCTCCGTGCTCGCGGCCGGGGCGCTCGGCGGCCGCAACTACGGCGTCCCGATGCGCGGCATGCAGCCGGTGATGCTCTTCTACAACAAGGCCATGTTCGCCGAGCACAAGCTCCAGCCGCCCACCACCTGGGACCAGCTGCTCGACAACAACGCCAAGCTGAAGAAGGCGGGCATCGCCCCGTTCGCGCTCGGCGGCGCCGACGTCTGGCCGGAACTGATGTGGCTGGAGTACCTGGTGGACCGCATCGGCGGGCCCCAGGTCTTCGAGAAGATCAAGAACGGCGACGCCTCCGGCTGGGGGGACCCGGCCGTCCTCAAGGCCGCCCAGACGGTCAAGCAGCTCATCGACGACGGCGCCTTCGGCCAGGGCTTCAGCTCGGTGGCGTACACCAACAAGGGCGCGCCGGCGGTCTTCGCCAAGGGCAAGGCGGCCATGCACCTGATGGGCTCGTGGGAGTACTCCACGCAGCTCGGCGAGTTCCCGGACTTCGCCAAGAAGAACCTGGGCTGGTGCCCGTTCCCGAAGTTCGACGGCGGCGCCGGCGACATCCGCAACGTCGTCGGCAACCCGACCAACTACTGGTCGGTGAACAACCGTACGCCCAACAAGGACGCGGCGATCGCGTTCCTGAAGGAGTGCGCCTCCGAGCAGTACGCCAAGGACCTGATCGCCAACGGCGACATCCCGACCACGTCCAACGCGGCCAAGCTGCTGGACGCCGCTCCCAACCCCGAGTTCGCCAGGTTCCAGTACGAGATGGTGCAGCAGGCCCCCGCCTTCACCCTGAGCTGGGACCAGGCGGTCGACCCGAACATCTCCACGCCGATGCTCACCGAGATCAACAAGCTGTTCGTGGGCAAGTCGAGCCCGAGCCAGTTCGTATCCGCGCTCCAGGGGCTGAAGTGAGTTCGACGGTCTCCACCGGGACGAAGGGCAGGCCTGGGCAGGGCGTGCGGGCCGGTCGCCCGCACGCCGCCTGGGCCCTGCCCGGCGTTCTGTTCTTCGCCTTCTTCGCCATCGCACCGATGGCCCTGGCCTTCTACCTGTCCTTCACCTCGTGGAACGGCCTGGGCGACCCCGAACCGGCGGGACTGGCCAACTGGCGGAAGCTGTTCAACGACCCGCGCCTGACCCAGTCGATCACGGTGACCGTGCTGCTCACCGTGGTCAGCTGGACCTTCCAGACGGTGATCTCGCTGCTGCTGGGCGTCTGGGCGGCCGGCCGCCAGCGCAACCGGGCGGTGCTCTCCGCGATCTTCTTCACGCCGTTCCTGCTGTCCTCGACGGCGATCGCGCTGCTCTTCTACTCCCTGCTCGACCCGAACTTCGGCATCATCCGCGGGGACACGTTCGGCTCGACGTCCGGCGCCTTCCTGGCGATCGTCTTCGTCGGCGGCTGGCAGTTCATCCCCTTCCACACCCTGATCTACCAGGGCGGGGCGCGGCAGATCCCGGAGGTCCTGTACCAGGCGGCGGCCATCGACGGTGCCGGCCGCTACCGCCAGTTCTTCTCGATCACCCTGCCCCAGCTGCGCAACACGGCGACCACGTCCAGCGTGCTGATGATCGTCGGCTCACTCACCTACTTCGAGACCGTCCTGATCCTGACCCAGGGCGGCCCCGGGACGGACACCGCGATCCTGCCGTACCTGATGTACGAGGCGGGCTTCAAGAGCTACGACTTCGGTTACGCGAGCGCCATCGCGTCCTTCCTCGTCGTGGCCGCCACCGCGCTGTCGCTGCTGCTGGTCCGGCTGACCGGCTTCGGTGCCATGCGCAGCACCAGGGAAGGAATGTGACGAGGTGTCACACGATACGCTGCCGCGCCGTCCGCTGGGCGCCCCCGAGGCGGGGGTGACCGCGGCCACCGCGCACCGCCGCCGCCACTGGACCAGGCGCCGGAACCCGCTGGCCGGCCTCGGCTCGGTGATCTGGCTGGTCGTCGTGATCATCCCGATCTACGCGATGATCTCGACCTCGCTGACCCGGCAGGACGAGTCGCTGGGCAACGCCCTGGACCCGCCGAAGCACCCGACCCTGGAGAACTACAACACCGTCCTGCACAGCGGGTTCGGCCATCTCCTCGCCAACACGATCACCGTGGCGGCGGCGGTGGTGGCCATCGTCCTCGTACTGTGCGTCCCGCTCGCCTACGTCGCCGTCCGCACCCGCAGCTTCTGGTCGGGGGCGGCCTTCCGCATGTTCCTGCTCGGAGTCGCGATCCCGGCCCAGGCGGTCGTCGTCCCGCTCTACCTGATGATCGCCAAGCTGAACCTCTACGACAGCCTGCTCGCGGTCATCCTGCCGACGGCGGCGTTCGCGATGCCGGTCTCGACACTCATCCTCACCGGCACCCTGCGGGACATCTCCGAGGAGCTCTACGAGGCGATGGCACTGGACGGCGCCTCCCCCACCAGGATGCTGTTCCAGCTCGTCATCCCGATGTCCAAGGGCGGCATCAGCACGGTCGTCGTCTACTCGGCCCTCCAGGCCTGGAACGGCTTCCTCTTCCCGCTGATCTTCACCCAGTCCGACGGCCCGCGCGTGCTGACCCTCGGACTGTTCAACTACGTCAGCGAGTTCGGAGTGAACATCCCCGCGCTGCTCGCCTCCGTCGTCCTCTCCGGCATCCCGATCTTCGCCGTCTACCTGGTGGCCCGGCGGGCCCTCGTGGGCGGCCTGATGGGCGTGGGCGGCAAGTGACCCGGCCCGTCCGGCGGCAGCCGAATCCCCCCTCAGCGACAGACCCGACAGGAGTTTCATGACCACCGCCCCCTGGCGCGACCCCGCCCTGTCCGCCGCCGCCCGTGTCGACGACCTGCTGTCCCGGATGACTCTCCCGGAGAAGGTCGCCCAGCTCTACGGCGTGTGGGTGGGCGCCGCGACGGACGGCGACGGCGTCGCCCCGCACCAGGAGCAGATGAACACGGACTACGACTGGGACGAGCTGATCACCCTCGGGCTCGGCCAGCTCACCCGCTCCTTCGGCACCGCCCCCGTGAACCCGGCGCTGGGCGCGCAGGCACTGGCCCGCGCCCAGCGCCGGATCGCCGAGGCCGGCCGCTTCGGCATCCCGGCGGTCGCGCACGAGGAGTGCCTGGCCGGCTTCACCGCCTGGGGCGCGACCGCCTATCCGGTCCCGCTGGCGTGGGGCGCCACGTTCGACCCGGAGCTCGTGGAGGAGATGGCCGGCCGCATCGGGCGGGACATGCGCTCGGTGGGCGTGCACCAGGGGCTCGCGCCCGTCCTGGACGTGGTCCGCGACTTGCGCTGGGGCCGGGTCGAGGAGACCGCCGGCGAGGACCCGTACCTGGTCGGCACGATCGGCAGCGCGTACGTGCGGGGCCTGGAGTCGGCGGGGATCGTGTCCACGCTGAAGCACTTCGCCGGGTACGCCTCCTCGGCGGGCGCCCGCAACCTGGCCCCCGTGCGGGCCGGCACCCGGGAGTTCGCCGACGTCACGCTCCCGCCGTTCGAGATGGCGCTGCGCGAGGGCGGCGCGCGCTCGGTGATGGCCGCGTACACGGAGACGGACGGCGTCCCGGCCTCCGCGGACCCGCAGCTGCTCACCGAACTCCTGCGCGACCAGTGGGGTTTCACCGGCACGGTGGTCGCCGACTACTTCGCCATCGACTTCCTGCGGACCCTGCACCGGGTCGCCGGCACCCCGGCCGAGTCGGCGCACCTGGCCCTGGCCGCCGGGATCGACGTCGAACTGCCGACGCTGAAGTGCTACGGCAAGGAACTGGTCGCGGCGGTCCAGGACGGCACCGTCGCGGAGTCCCTGGTGGAGCGCGCGGCCCGCCGTGTCCTGCTCCAGAAGTGCGAACTGGGCCTGCTGGACGAGGACTGGGCCGCGGACACCCCCACCGAGTCGATCGACCTGGACTCCGCGGAGAACCGGGCCGTGGCCCGCCGGGTGGCCGAGGAGTCGGTGGTGCTGCTGGCCAACCCGGACGGGGTGCTGCCCCTCTCCCCCGACACCCGGATCGCGGTCGTCGGCCCCCGGGCGGCGGACGCCCTGGCCATGCTGGGCTGCTACTCCTTCCCCTCGCACGTGGGCACCCAGCACCCCGAGGTGCCCATGGGCATCGAGATCCCCACCCTGCTGGACGCCCTGCGCGGCGAACTGCCCGACGCGAAGGTGACGTTCACGGAGGGCTGCGACGTCTCCGAGCCCGACGTCTCGGGCTTCGAGGAGGCGGTCGCCCGGGCGCGGGAGGCCGACGTGTGCGTGGCCGTCCTCGGCGACCGCTCGGGCCTGTTCGGCCGGGGCACGTCGGGCGAGGGCTGCGACGTGGCGGACCTGGCGCTGCCCGGCGTGCAGGGCGCGCTGCTGGACGCGCTGGTGGAGACGGGCGTCCCCGTGGTCCTCGTCCTGCTCACCGGCCGCCCCTACGCGCTCGGCCGCTGGGACGGCCGGCTCGGCGCGGCCGTCCAGGCGTTCTTCCCGGGCGAGGAGGGCGGCCCGGCGGTCGCGGGCGTCCTGTCGGGCCGTGTGAACCCCTCGGGCCGGCTGCCGGTGAGCGTGCCGCGCGGGCCCGGCGGCCAGCCGTGGACGTACCTCCAGCCGCCGCTGGGCCTCGCGGGCGAGGTGAGCAACCTGGACCCGACCCCGCTGTACCCGTTCGGGCACGGAGTGTCCTACACGGCGTTCGAGTGGTCGGACTTCCAGGGCAACGATGTCATCGGGAACGGCACGGAGATCGGCACGGACGGCTCGTACGACGTCTCCGTGGCCGTGCGCAACGCCGGTGACCGGGCCGGCGCGGAGGTCGTGCAGCTGTACCTGCACGACCCGGTGGCGTCGGTGACCCGCCCGGACGTCCGCCTGATCGGCTACCGGCGGCTGGAGCTGGAGCCCGGCGAGTCCCGCCGGGTGACCTTCCGCTTCCACGCGGACCTGTCCGCGTTCACCGACCGCACGGGCCGGCGCGTGGTCGAACCGGGCGCCCTGGAACTCCGCCTGGCCGCATCGGCGTCGGACGTCCGCCACACGGCCCACCTGACCCTGACGGGCCCGGTACGGGAGGTCGGCGCGGAGCGCCGTCTGCGCTGCGAGACGGAAACCGCACCGACGGCTTGACCTGCCCCCAGGGGGCTGCCGCCCCCAGACCCCCGCTTTCGGCCTGAACGGCCTCGTCCTCAATCGCCGGAGGGGCTGAAAAAACAGCCCACCCGGCGATTGGGACGGCACGGGGGTCCGGGGCGCGGCCGAAAGCGGGGATGCAGGGGAAAAGCTCCCGCCGGGGTTCGGTGCGGAGCCCCGCGGACGGGATCCCTCAACTCACCGAGACGGGCGGGAGGGTGGGCGGAAGCCGTAAAAAACCCCGCCCCCGGTTGCACCGGGGGCGGGGTTCCATCGAGCGCCGGGCAGGCCTTGCACCTGCATTTCCCCGCAGGAAGCGGGGCGTCTTTCCTTGGACCACCAACGCACTGCTTGCGAACCTCAGTTGGCCGCTTGCGTGTGATGATCATAGACCACTGGAGGGGCCGGAGGCCAATCAGCCGTCCTGGTCGTCCCCCACCGGCTCGAACCGCCACCGATGCACGGCCCGCGTGACCAAGTCCCCCGAAGGCTCGGGGAGTTCCGGAAGCTCGGCGGTGAACTCCGCGTCCCACCAGGTGATGACGAGCACCCGGTCCTGCGGGGCGCGGAAGGTCTCCCGCCGCAGGGGCCGCCGGCCGAGTTCCTGCCGCCGCGCCCAGGCGAGCAGTTCCTCCCCCCGGCCCGCGACCGCCCGCGCCTCCCACATCAGCGCCACCGTCACGGGTACAGGTTCTCCTTGCTGACCTCGTGCACATGGTCGTGGGTGTGCCCGGTGCCCGGCACATGCGGGTCCGTCACCGGCAGGGACGAGTCCGCCGACAGATCCCAGCCGGAGGCCGCGCGGCCCCGCGAGACCATCTCGGCGCCGAGTGCCGCGACCATCGCGCCGTTGTCCGTGCACAGCTTGGGCCGGGGCACGCGCAGCCGGATCCCGGCCGCCTCGCACCGCTCCTGCGCCAGGGCCCGCAGCCGCGAGTTCGCGGCCACGCCGCCGCCGATCATCAGATGGTCGACGCCCTGGTCCTTGCAGGCCCGTACGGCCTTGCGGGTCAGCACGTCCACCACCGCCTCCTGGAAGGACGCGGCCACGTCACGCACCGGCACGTCCTCCCCGGCCGCCCGCTTGGCCTCGATCCAGCGGGCCACCGCCGTCTTCAGACCGGAGAAGGAGAAGTCGTAGGCGGGGTCGCGCGGACCCGTCAGCCCGCGCGGGAAGGCGATCGCCGCCGGGTCGCCCTCCCTGGCGTACCGGTCGATGACCGGCCCGCCCGGGAAGCCCAGGTTCAGCACGCGCGCGATCTTGTCGAAGGCCTCGCCCGCCGCGTCGTCGATCGTCGCGCCCATGGGCCGTACGTCCGAGGTGATGTCCGTGGACAGCAGCAGAGAGGAGTGCCCGCCGGACACCAGCAGCGCCATCGTGGGCTCCGGCAGCGGGCCGTGCTCCAGCTGGTCCACGCAGATGTGCGAGGCGAGGTGGTTGACGCCGTACAGCGGCTTGCCCAGGGCGTAGGCGTACGCCTTGGCCGCCGAGACGCCGACGAGCAGGGCGCCGGCCAGACCGGGCCCTGCGGTGACCGCGATGCCGTCCAGGTCCCGGGCGCCCACCCCCGCCTCCTTCAGCGCGCGCTCGATGGTCGGCACCATCGCCTCCAGGTGGGCCCGGGAGGCCACCTCCGGGACGACCCCGCCGAACCGGGCGTGCTCGTCGACGCTGGAGGCGACCGCGTCGGCCAGCAGGGTGGTGCCGCGGACGATGCCGACGCCGGTCTCGTCGCAGGAGGTCTCGATGCCGAGGACGAGCGGCTCGTCCCTCAAGTCAGTCATGGATCTCGGTTCCTTGTACACCGTTGACGGAGGTTGCCGGGTCGGACAGGCGCATCACCACGGCGTCCACGTTCCCCGGCTGGTAGTAGCCGCGCCGGAAGCCGATGGGCTCGAAGCCGAAGCGCTCGTAGAGCTTCTGCGCGCGGACGTTGTCCACGCGGCACTCGAGCATCACCTCCGTGCAGTCGAAGGCGGACGCGGCCCGCAGCAGCTCGGTCAGCAGCCGGGAGCCGAGTCCGGTGCCCCAGTGGTCGCGGGCGACGGCGATGGTCTGCACGTCGCCCTGCCCGCCGGCGGCGACCAGCCCGGCGTACCCCACGAGCCGGCCGTCCTCCTCGGCCACCAGGTAGCGCCGGGTCGCCTCCGGGCCCCTGGAGTGCGCCAGCTCGGACCAGAACATGCCCCGGGACCAGGCGTCCTCGGGGAACAGGTCCTTCTCCAGTTCCAGCACCGGGTCGATGTCCCACCAGCGCATCTCGCGCAGCACGCACCGGGCGGACCCGGTCGTCGTCTGTCCCGTCACTTCGGGGTGACCACCTTGTAGTTCTTGGGCACCTGCGCGTCCGGCCGGCGCAGGTACAGCGGCCGGGGCGCGGGCAGTTCCTCCCCGGCGGCCAGCCGCTCGGCGGCCAGCGAGGCGAGGGCGGCGGCCGAGACGTGTTCGGGCTCGTGCGCCTGCGGGAAGGTCTCGGGGTAGAGCAGCGCGCCGGCGCCGACCGCGGGCAGGCCCCTGACCTGGTCGGCGATGTCGGCGGGCCGGTCCACGGCCGGGTCGGTGACCCGGGTGCGCGAGTCGGCGTAGCGGGCCCAGTAGACCTCCTTGCGGCGGGCGTCGGTCGCCACGACGAAGGGGCCGGGGACGTCGGCCGCGTAGGCGAGGCCGTCGAGCGTGCACAGGCCGTGCACGGGCACGCCGAGGGCGAGTCCGAGGGTGTCGGCGGTCATCAGGCCGACGCGCAGGCCGGTGTACGGGCCGGGTCCGATGCCGGCGACGACGCCCGTGACGGCGTCCAGCTTGAGCCCGGCCTCGGCGAGCACCCGGTCGACGGCCGGCAGCAGGAGCTCTCCGTGCCGGCGCGCGTCCACCTGGCTGGAGGAGGCGATGACGGCCGTACCGTCGTGCAGGGCGACGGTGACGGCGGGGGTGGCGGTATCCAGAGCGAGCAAGAGCACGCAAACAGCCTACGGCTCCCGCGCCTCCGGCACGGCCGCCCGGGTCGGACGGATCACGGCTGCTACGGTCGCCGCGGGACGGCTGGTACGACCGATGCGGAGGTGGACGACCGTGGCACGGAGCAGTGCGGGGTTCGTGGCCGGGCTCACCGCCGCGGCCGTTCTCACGGTCGGCTTCCTCGCCTACCAGGCGCAGGCGACCGTGCCGCGGAATCCGACCGGCCGGCCCGGCCCGAAGGCGACGCACGCGGCGAGCGCCTCCAAGGCGCCCCGCGACAATCGGCGCCCTGCCGCCCTGCCCCGCGGCTCCGGAACCGGCGAGCGGGTCGTGTACTCACTGGACGACGACCGGGTGTGGCTGGTCGGCGCGGACGGGACGGTCCAGAACACCTTCAGGGTCAGCCCCGGCAACGTCGACCCGGCGCCGGGGACCTACGCGGTGGTGTCCCGTTCGAAGGCGATCACCGGGACCGACGGCGTCCCCGTCGAGCACGTGGTGCGGTTCACCAGCACGGACGGGGCGGTCATCGGTTTCAGCGCGGCGGTGGACGGCTCCTGGCCCACGCCCGACCCGGCGATCAAAACCGGCGGCATCCGCGAGTCCCGCGCGGACGGCGAGACGATGTGGATGTTCGCGACCATCGGGCAGAAGGTCGTCGTCATCCGCTAGTGCCGGTCGCGGCACCAGGCGGCCGGCCACCGGAGCAGACCTTCCGTGAGAGCCCGCCGGCCGCCGGCCGCCGGGCACGCCGCCACCGAAGTCAGTCGTCCGCGAGTCAGCCGATCGGGTTACGCCGCTTCGCGGGGCTCCTCCACCGTGCGGGGGTCCGCGGGCTCCGGGACGCGCGGCGGCCGGGAGACGGCGTCGGCGGCGGCGCAGGAGGCCAGCAGGTCACGCATGGACACACCGCCCACCGCGTACGGCCGGGGCCTCGACTGGTACCGCTGCTGGTGTTCGCTGCTCTCCATGGCCGACATGGACGCCTCCTGAGGGCCGGGGGCGGGCGTGGTTAGGCGCGCCTAACCACGGGCTGAACACCATGTGACCACGCCCGGAGCACCCTGCGCAAGAACTTGCCGACGTCCTGTCGGAAACTCCGGGCGGCGCTCAGGCGGTCAGAACGCCCAGGTCGACGGCGGACCACCGGTCCCCGACACCGGTCACCGTCACGTGCCGCACCTCGTCCGTGGTGTCACCGACGGCCCGGTGGATCAGGACCTGGAGCCGGTCGTCGGTCAGCTCCTCGACCTTGCCCTCGCCCCATTCCACGACGACCACCGAGTCCGGCAGCGACACGTCGAGGTCGAGGTCCTCCATCTCGTCGAGCCCGCCGGACAGGCGGTAGGCGTCGGCGTGCACGAGGGGCGGGCCGTCGCCCAGGGAGGGGTGCACCCGGGCGATCACGAAGGTCGGGGAGGTGACGGCGCCGCGCACGTCGAGCCCCTCGCCGAGGCCGCGGGTCAGCGTGGTCTTGCCCGCGCCGAGCTCCCCGCTGAGCATCACGAGGTCGCCCGCGCGCAGCAGCTTGGCCAGCCGGCGGCCCAGCTCGCGCATCTGCTCGGGGGCGGTGACGGTGATCTCGACGGACCCGGGGTCAGGGGTGTGCCGTGCTGCTGGTGCTTCCATAACCGTCAACGGTAGTGCCTGCCGGGACCGCGCCCGCGCGGGCGAGCAGGTCGGCGAGGCGGTCCGTGACGACCTCCGGGTGCTCCAGGATCACCAGGTGACCGGCGTCCGGGACCAGCACCAGCTCCGCTTCGGGGAGCAGGCCGGCGATGGCCTCGCTGTGCTCGCTGGGCGTGACCAGGTCCTGCACCCCGGCCAGGACCAGCACCGGTATGTCCGCGAAGAGGGCGAGCGCCTCGGTCTTGTCGTGGTCGGTGAAGGCCGGGTAGAACTCGGCGACCACGTCGATCGGTGTGCTCTCGATCATCCGCTCGGCGAACCGGGCGACCGCCGGGTCGATGTCCCGGCCGGCGAACGAGTACCGCTTGATGACGCCGGCGAACAGGTCCGCGGTGGCCCGCCGTCCCCTCTCCACCAGCTCGGCGCGCTGCCCGAGCGCCTTGAGCACCCCGGGGAGCACCCGGCGCACCGCGTTGACGCCGGCCACCGGCAGTCCGAAGTTGACCTCGCCGAGCCGTCCGGAGGAGGTGCCGACGAAGGCGGTGGCGACGACCCGCTCCCGGATCAGCTCGGGGTACTGGGAGGCCAGCGCCATCATCGTCATGCCGCCCATGGAGTGCCCGACGAGCACGAGGGGCCCCTCGGGCGCGGCGGCGTCGATGACGGCCTTCAGATCGCGGCCGAGCTGGTCGATGGTCAGTTCCACGCCGTCACGGCTCTGGGCGAGGCCCCGGGCGGACCGGCCGTGGCTGCGCTGGTCCCAGTGGACGGTGCGGACGACTCCGCGCAGGGCGGCGCGCTGGAAGTGCCAGGAGTCCTGGCTGAGGCAGTAGCCGTGGCTGAAGACGACGGTGACGGGGGCGGGAGCCTTGCGTCCGAAGAGCCGCCGGCGGCGCGGGGCGAGGTTCGCGGTGGCGTCGGGGTCGATGTCGTCGACCTCGTAGTGGAGCTCGGTGCCGTCGTCGGCCAGGGCCTTGCCCGGCGTGCCGCGCAGGGCGCCGTAGGGGCCCACGGAGTCCAGGGCGAGCCGGGCCTTGCGGCGTATACCGCGGCCGACGGTCATCCGTTCGATGGCGACCCCGGCGGCGGCGCCCGCCGCCACCACGCCTATCGCCGCGCCGGCGATGCCGGTCGCCCGCCGCCAGCCGCCCGCCGCCTCCGCGGCAGAGGCGACGGCCGCCGTGGCGGCCTTCGCGACGGCCCCCGCACTGCTCTCGCTCACGTACCGCTCCTCTTTTCGCCGTACTGCTGTTCGCCTCAGTGGCCGGCACCGGCCCCGGTGGGTGCGGAGGGTGCCGCGTCCCGCGCGGGGTGCCCTGCCGCGGACGGGTGCCCGCGCGGGTCACCCGTCCTGCTCGGCCCGCTCCCCGCCCTCTGCCCCGTCCGGCTCCTCGTCGACATAGACGCGCGGGACGCGCGATCCGATGCGCGTGACGATCTCGTACGCGATGGTGCCGGCGGCCTGCGCCCAGTCCTCGGCGGTGGGCTCGCCGCGGTCGCCGGGGCCGAAGAGCACGGCCTCGGAGCCGATCTCGGGCTCGTCGCCGCCGAGGTCGACCACGAACTGGTCCATGGCGACCCGTCCGGCGACCGTACGCCACTTGCCGCCGACCAGGACCGGCCCGGTGCCCGACGCGTGCCGCGGGATGCCGTCCGCGTAGCCGACGGGCACCAGGCCGAGGGTGGTCTCGCCGGGGGTGACGTAGTGGTGCCCGTAGCTGATGCCGTGGCCGCCCGGCACGTGCTTCACCAGGGCGAGCGAGGCGGACAGGGTCATGGCGGGGCGCAGCCCGAAGTCGGCCGGGGTGCCGAGTTCCGCACTGGGCGAGACGCCGTAGACGGCGATTCCGGCGCGGACGAGGTCGAAGTGGGTCTCGGGGAGGCTGAGCGCGGCGGGCGAGTTGGCGATGTGCCGCACCTCGGGGCGCAGACCGCGCTGTTCGGCGTGGGCGGTCATCTCGCGGAAGAGCGCGAGCTGCGCGGCGATGGAGGGGTGGCCCGGCTCGTCGGCGCAGGCGAAGTGGGACCACAGCCCGGTGACCCGGATCAGACCGTCGGCCTCGGCGCGCACGGCCTCGGTGACGAGCCCGGGCCAGTCGGCGGGCTGGCAGCCGTTGCGGCCGAGTCCGGTGTCGGCCTTGAGCTGCACACGTGCGGGACGGCCGGCCTGCCGGGCGGCCTCGCGGACCTCCGCCAGCGCCCACAGGTCGCTCACGGACATGTCGAGGTCGGCCTCGATCGCCTCCCGCCAGGGCCCGCCCGGTGTCCACAGCCAGCACATGATCCGCACCCGCTCGGGCGGCAGACCGGCCGCGCGCAGGGCGAACGCCTCCTCGGGCGTGGCGGTGCCCAGCCAGGTCGCCCCCGCCGCGACGGCCGCGCGGGCGCACGGGACCGCGCCGTGGCCGTAGGCGTCGGACTTGACCACGGCCATGACGGCGGCGCCGGACACGCGGTCGCGCAGGGCCCGCACATTGGCCCGTACGGCGGCCAGATCGATTTCGGCACGGGCGCGCAGCGGCGCCGTTCGTGGGTGTGCTGTGTCGTTCATCGCGCCCCCAGTGTCTCAGAGGCATCGGACGGCCCTTCGAGAAGCGGGTCGGCGGCGGGCCCGGTCACGCCGCCGGGCCCCCTTGGCGGCTCAGTCCCGCACGTCCCGCCAGGCCCGCGGGATGGTCTCCGCGATGTCGTGGGCGCCGATCGGCGCGCCGTGCGCGGCGATCCGGCCGGCCAGTCCGTGCAGATAGGCCGCCGCGCTGCCCGCGTCCAGGGCGGAGAGACCGGCGGCCAGCAGCGAACCGGCGAGACCTGACAGCACGTCACCGCTGCCGGCGGTGGCGAGCCAGGACGTACCGGTCGGGTTGACCCGTACGGGGCCGCCGTCCGGGTCGGCGACGAGGGTGGTGGAGCCCTTGAGGAGGACCGTCGCCCGGTAGGCGGCGGCGAGTTCGCGTACGGAGGCCAGCCGCGCGCCCTCGACCTGCTCGCGGGCCACCCCGAGCAGGGCCGCGGCCTCCCCGGCGTGCGGGGTCATCAGGGTCGGGGCGGTACGGGCGCGTACGGCGTCGCGGTCGGCGAGACGCAGCCCGTCCGCGTCGATCAGTACGGGTACGTCGGTCTCCAGCACCTCGGCGACGGTGGCCGCGTCGTCCCCGGCGCCCGGCCCCACCACCCACGCCTGCACGCGGCCGGCCTTGTGCGGCCCCTGGTCGGACACGAGCGTCTCCGGGAAGCGGGCGATGACGGCCTGCCCGGCCGGGCCGACGTACCGCACCGCGCCCGCCCCGCCGCGCAGCGCGCCCGACACGGCGAGCACGGCCGCGCCCGGATAGCGGGCCGAGCCCGCCGCGATGCCGACGACCCCGCGCCGGTACTTGTCGCTCTCGGTGGCCGGTCGCGGCAGCAGCGCGGCCAGGTCGGCGTGCTGGAGCGCCTCCAGTTCGGGTGCGGCGGGCAGCTCGGGGCCCAGGCCGATGTCGACGAGGCGGACCGTGCCGGCGTACTCGCGGGCCGGGTCGACGAGCAGCCCCGGCTTGTGCGTGCCGAAGGTGACGGTCAGGTCGGCGCGCACGGCGTCGCCCAGCACCTGCCCGGAGTCGGCGTCCACTCCGCTCGGCAGGTCCACGGCGACGACGGCCGCCCCGGAGCGTGCCGCGCGCTCGGCCAGTGGCGCGGCGTCGGCGCGCAGGCCGCCCTTGCCGCCGATGCCGACGATGCCGTCGACGACGAGGTCGGCCCGGTCGATCGCCTCCCCGGCGGCGCCGTCCGGGGCCACGCTCCCGCCCGCCCGGCGCAGCGCGGCGAGGCCGCCGGGGTGGGCGCGGCCGGGCGCGAGCAGCACGGCGGTCACCCCGGCACCGCGCCGGGCCAGCCGGGCCCCGGCGTACAGCGCGTCGCCGCCGTTGTCGCCGCTGCCGACCAGCAGCACCACCCGGCGTCCGTACACCCGCCCGAGCAAGTCCGCGCTCGCGGCGGCGAGTCCGGCGGCGGCCCGCTGCATGAGGGCGCCGTCGGGGAGCCTCGCCATGAGCGCGCGCTCGGCTGTCCTGACCGTCTCAACGCTGTACGCGGTACGCATGCGGTCGAGTCTGCCCCGGATGCGTCCGGTCCCGCACGCGGACCGGTGACGGGAGCGGTGACGCGGGCGCGTCAGCCCTCCGCGATCACCACGGCCGAGGCCACGCCCGCGTCGTGGCTCAGGGACAGGTGCCAGGAGCGGACGCCCAGTTCCGCGGCCTTGACGGCGACCGTGCCGCTCACCCGCAGCCGCGGCCGACCGGAGTCCTCGACGTACACCTCCGCGTCGGTCCACAGCAGTCCGGCCGGCGCGCCGAGCGCCTTGGCGAGGGCCTCCTTGGCGGCGAACCGGGCGGCCAGCGACGCCATGCCCCGGCGCCCGCCGCCGGGCAGCAGCAACTCGCTCTGCACGAACAGCCGCGCCGCCAGTCCGGGCGTCCGCTCCAGCGACGCCGCGAACCGGTCGATCTCGGCCACGTCGATACCGACCCCGATGATGCTCATGCGGAGCACCCTACGGCGCGCGGTCCCGGGTCAGGCGGTGGCCAGTTCGCACCAGACGATCTTGCCGCGGTTGCCCTCCCTGGCCAGGGGCTGCCAGCCCCACAGGTCGGAGCAGGCCCGCACGAGCGCCAGCCCGCGTCCCTCCTCTCCCTCGCCCACGCGCTCCAGGGGCACGGGCGGCTCGGGCGGTGCGGGATCGGCGTCCCACGCCCCGATCCGCAGCACCCCCGCGGCCCACCGCAACCGCAGCGCGGCGGGCCCCTTCGTGTGCCGCACGGCTTTTGGACACCAGCTCGGTCGCGAGCAATTCGGCCACGTCGACGAGCCGGATCAGCCCAGGCTCCGCGATGGCGCCGGCCTCACATCGCGGGAGGCGGCCGCGCTACTTGGCGTGAGCCCCGCGCAGATCAGCCAGATCGAGGCCGGCCTCGCCGGCGTGAGCGAGAAGCGTCTGCGCCGGCTGGCGACCCACTACGCCTGTGCGGACGACGAGTTCATCAACGCCCTCGTGCCCCTGGCCACCGACCGGACGCGCGGCTGGTGGGAGAAGTACCGAGGCCTGCTTCCCACGATGTATTTGGACCTCGCCGAACTCGAACATCACGCCACGTACCGGGCTGACGTCGAGTTCCTCTGCATCCCTGGCCTCCTTCAGACGGAGGACTACGCCCGCGCCGCTTTCTCCTACCAGGTACCAGCGCTGCCCGAGGACGAAGTGGCCTTGCGGGTCCGGCACCGCATGGACCGCAAGGTCGTCATCGACGGGCCGACTCCCGTCCCGTACAAAGCAGTGATCCATGAGGCGGCGTTGCGTATCAGGGTCGGCGACCGCGCTGCTGCACGGGCGCAACTCGTCCGTGTGCTGGAACTGTCCGAGGCGGACCAGGTCAGCGTGCGGGTCGTCCCCTTCGACCTGGACGGTTTCGCGGGGGCCTGGAGCAACATGATGCTGGCGGGCGGCACGGTACCCAAACTGGACACAGCCGTTCGCGACGCACCCCACGGCACGGCTCTCATCGACTCCGAGGCACAACTCGGCGTCTTTCGAACGCTCTTCCGTAAAGCAGAAGAGGTGTCACTCGATCCCTCCCGATCGCGTGACTTCATCCACAGGCTGGCCAAGGAATTGTGAGGCTCATCGTGACCACCGCGGTCAACTGGCGAAAGTCGTCCTACTCCGGCGGCGGCGAGGGCAACAACTGCGTCGAGATCGCCAATTTGCCGACGCACATAGCCATCCGTGACTCGAAGACCCCCACCAGGGCCACCCTCACCTTCCCGACCGGAGCCTTCACCGCCTTCGTCAGGGCTCTGAAGACCACCGGCACCCCGGACAACTGAGGCGGCATCCCATGCCCACCCCCGACAACTGGCGGAAGTCTTCCTACTCCGGCCCCGGCGACGGCAACGACTGCGTCGAGATCGCCAACTCCCCCACGCACACAGCCATCCGAGACTCGAAAACCCCGGCCGGAGGCACCGTCACGCTTCCGGCCGAGGTCTTCAGCAGGTTCGTGGAGGCGCTGAAGCGTCACTCCACCGTGACGGACTTCGCCAGGTTCCGCGGCTGATCCACCTCGTTGCCCCGCGCGGTGGCGAGTTCGCAGGCGAAGACCTGCAACGGGACCGTGGCGACCAGCGGCTGGAGCAGGGTCGGGGTGGCCGGGATGCGGATCAGGTGGTCGGCGTACGGGGCGACCGCCTCGTCGCCCTCCTCCGCGATCACGATCGTGCGGGCACCCCTCGCCCGGATCTCCTGGATGTTGGAGACGATCTTGTCGTGGAGGAGGGACCGGCCCCGCGGGGACGGCACCACCACGACCACCGGCAGGTCCTCGTCGATCAGCGCGATCGGCCCGTGCTTCAGCTCGCCCGCCGCGAAGCCCTCGGCGTGCATGTACGCCAGCTCCTTGAGCTTCAGGGCGCCTTCGAGGGCGACCGGATAGCCCACGTGCCGGCCGAGGAACAGCACCGTGTTCTTGTCCGCGAGCGAGCGCGCCAGCGCCCGTACCGGCTCCATCGTCTCCAGGACCCGCTCGACCGCGCCGCCGATCTGCGACAGGTCGCGGATCACCACCTGGATCTCGTCGCCCCACTTGGTGCCGCGGACCTGGCCCAGGTACAGCGCCACCAGGTAGCAGGCCACGAGCTGGGTCAGGAACGCCTTCGTCGAGGCGACCGCGACCTCCGGGCCCGCGTGGGTGTAGAGGACCGCGTCCGACTCGCGCGGGATGGTGGAGCCGTTGGTGTTGCAGATGGCCAGCACCTTGGCGCCCTGCTCCCGGGCGTGCCGCAGGGCCATCAGCGTGTCCATGGTCTCGCCGGACTGGGAGATGGCGATGACGAGGGTCTGGGCGTCCAGGATCGGGTCCCGGTAGCGGAACTCGCTGGCGAGTTCCACCTCGCAGGGGATCCGCGTCCAGTGCTCGATGGCGTACTTGGCGATCATGCCCGCGTGGAAGGCCGTACCGCAGGCGATGATGACGACCTTGTCCATCTCGCGCAGCTCGGCGGCGGAGATGCGGACCTCGTCCAGCGTCAGGGAGCCGCCCGCGTCGATGCGGCCGAGCAGCGTGTCGGCGACCGCCTTGGGCTGCTCGGCGATCTCCTTGAGCATGAAGTAGTCGTAGCCGCCCTTCTCCGCGGCCGCCGCGTCCCAGTCGACGTCGTAGGAGCGGACGTCGGCGGGCCGGCCGTCGAACCCGGTGACCGTCACCCCGTCCCGGCGCAGCTCCACCACCTGGTCCTGACCCAGCTCGATCGCGGAGCGGGTGTGGGCGATAAACGCGGCGACGTCGGAGGCGAGGAAGGCCTCGCCCTCCCCAACGCCCACGACCAGTGGGGAGTTGCGGCGGGCGCCCACGACCACGTCCGGCTCGTCGGCGTGCACGGCGACCAGCGTGAACGCGCCCTCGAGGCGGCGGCACACCAGCCGCATGGCCTCCGCGAGATCGGCGCTCACCGAGAACTCCTCGGCGAGCAGGTGCGCCACGACCTCGGTGTCGGTCTCGGAGTTCAGCTCGTGTCCGCGCTCGGTCAACTCGGCCCGCAGCGCGGCGAAGTTCTCGATGATGCCGTTGTGGACGACGGCGACCCGCCCCGAATTGTCCAGGTGCGGGTGGGCGTTGCCGTCGGTGGGCCCGCCGTGGGTGGCCCATCGGGTGTGCCCGAGGCCCGTGGAACCGGTCGGCAGTGGCCGGTCCGCCAGTTCCTTCTCCAGGTTGACCAGCTTCCCGGCCCGCTTGGCCGCCGCCAGCCCGCCGTCCGCGAGCACGGCGACACCGGCCGAGTCGTAACCCCGGTATTCCAGCCGTTTCAGACCGGCCATCACGACTTCGAGTGCCGACTGCGACCCCACGTATCCCACGATTCCGCACATGGGCGGCAGCCTACGGGCCCGCACCCATCGAAAGCGGGGACTTCGTGCCCGAAATCGGAAATTCCCACCGGGGCAGGAGGGGCCCCGGTGGGTCACGCCATCACTTCAGCTTGGCGAGCTGCGCGTCGACGAGCGCCGTGGGGAAGTCGAAGTCCTTGCCCGAGACGGCCGCCGCGAGGTTGATGGCGGGGAGGTAGGCCACGGTGGCGCCCTTGCGGACGACGACGGCCTTCACCGGCGCCTTGACGTCGTCGGCGTTCATGGTCTGCGTCACCGCGAAGGCCTCGTCGGCGCCCTCGGGCGCCTGGGCCACGGCCACCTCGGCGATCCCGGTCCTGGTGCCGTCCGCCGTGTAGGAGTACCCGCCGGCGCACTTGTCGGCGGCCGTCCGAAGGTCCTTCAGCGCCTGCTCGGCGCCGCCGTCGTCGTAGGAGGCGAGCGTCACGATGACCTTCTCCCGGTCGAGTCCGGCCAGCAGGGCGACCTTGGGGTCGGCGCCCGCCGCGGGCTTCTTCCCGTCGGCCAGCCACGACCGCTTCACGGTGGCGGCGGGCGTGCCCACCCAGCTGCCGGCCTGGAGGAGCGCCAGCGGCGTGCAGGCGGCGTCGCCGGTCTTCACCTTGTCCTGGGCGACGTCGTCCTTCGCCGGCAGCTCGGTGACCTTGCCGCTCTTGACGTCCGCCTGGGTCAGCGCGGCCTTCACCAGTTCGGCGGCGCCGAGCGCCTTGGCCGGGGCGGCGGAGGCGGAGGCGGTCTTGTCGGCCTGCGCGGTGCTGCCGCCGCCGGCCTTCGCGTCCTTGCTGTCGGAGGAACCGCCGCAGGCGGTGGCGAGCAGGACCAGAGCGGCGGTGGACGCGGCGAGCGCGGTACGGCGGACCACGAGGGAACTCACGGAAGGTCACTCTTTCTCTTCGGACCGGCGGACGGTCTCCCCGGCCAGTCACCGCACTCTATGTGCCGCGGCCCCGGGATGATCTTGAATAAACGGCCCGGTATCCGAACGTGACGCCGACGTGATCCCCGCTCCCCGCCGACGTGACACAGCCCACCCTGCGCGCTGTTCGAACTCCGTTAACAATGGAATGTGATCTCTCCGGTCTCCTCGATGCCCCGGAGCGCCCACCGGTCCCGGCCGGAGGCGACTCCCTACGTCGACCTCACCCGCGCCGAATGGAGCGCGTTGCGTGACAAGACGCCGTTGCCGCTCTCCGCCGCGGAGGTCGAGCGACTGCGCGGTCTCGGCGACGTGATCGACCTCGACGAGGTGCGGGACATCTACCTGCCGCTGTCCCGGCTGCTCAACCTCTACGTCGGCGCCACGGACGGGCTGCGCGGCGCGCTGAACACGTTCCTCGGCGAGCAGGGTTCCCAGTCCGGCACGCCCTTCGTGATCGGGGTGGCCGGCTCGGTCGCCGTCGGCAAGTCGACCGTCGCCCGGCTGCTCCAGGCACTGCTGTCCCGCTGGCCCGAGCATCCGCGGGTCGAGCTGGTCACCACCGACGGGTTCCTGCTGCCCACACGGGAGTTGGAGGCGCGGGGGCTGATGTCGCGCAAGGGCTTCCCGGAGTCGTACGACCGGCGGGCCCTGACCCGGTTCGTCGCCGACATCAAGGCCGGCAAGGACGAGGTGACCGCGCCCGTCTACTCCCACCTCATCTACGACATCGTCCCCGACGAGAAGCTGACCGTGCGGCGCCCCGACATCCTCATCGTCGAGGGCCTGAACGTCCTCCAGCCCGCCCTGCCCGGCACGGACGGCCGCACCAGGGTCGGACTCGCCGACTACTTCGACTTCAGCGTGTACGTCGACGCGCGCACCGAGGACATCGAGCGGTGGTACCTGGACCGGTTCGGCAAGCTGCGCACGACGGCCTTCCAGGACCCGTCCTCGTACTTCCGCAAGTACACCCAGGTGTCCGAGTCGGAGGCCCTCGACTACGCCCGCAGGATGTGGCGGACCATCAACAAGCCGAACCTGGTGGAGAACATCGCACCCACCCGGGGCCGTGCCACGCTCGTGCTGCGCAAGGGCCCCGACCACAAGGTGCAGCGGCTGAGCCTGCGCAAACTGTGACGTCTACGCTGCCGCCATGCTGCATCTGCGCCTGATCACACCGGCCGAACGGACCGACGCCGTGGTGCGTCTGATCGAGACGACGGTCGGCACCGCGCACCTGGTCGTACTGCCCTCCGCCGCCCGCGACCCGGCCGGTGACGTGGTCCTGTGCGATGTCGCGCGCGAGGCCGCCGACGAACTCCTCGACGGACTGCGGGAGCTGGGCATCGAACGCAGCGGCTCCGTCTCCGTCGAGACCCCCGACCTGACGCTCTCCGCCCGGGCCGAGCGGGCGGAGAAGGCGGCACCGGGCGAGAGCGCGGACGCGGTGCTGTGGCAGGAGCTGACGGAGGCCACGCACGAGGAGTCGACGCTGTCGGTCACCTACCTCGCGTTCCTCACGCTGGCCACCATGATCGCCGCCTGTGGTGTGGTGCTCGACAACGCCGTCCTGATCGTCGGCGCGATGGCCGTGGGACCGGAGTTCGGGCCGCTGGCGGGCATCGGCACGGCCCTGGTGCAGCGGGCACCGCGGCTGGCCCTGCGCTCGCTGATCGCCCTGCTGGCCGGCTTCGCGCTGGCGATGGCGGTCACCGCCGGCTTCACGCTGTTCATGGACGCCGTCGGACTGTTCAGCAAGGCGAAGCTGGAGGGCGCCCGGCCCAACACCGCCTTCGTCTACGCCCCCGACGCGTTCTCCTTCGTCGTGGCGGTCCTCGCCGGAGCCGCCGGCACGCTCTCGCTGACGTCCGCCAAGTCCGGCGCCCTGATCGGTGTGGCCATCTCCGTGACCACCGTCCCGGCCGCCGCGAACGCGGCCGTCGCGCTCGCCTACGGCGACACCGCCCAGACCGCGGGCTCGACGGTCCAGCTTCTGCTGAACATGCTCGGCATCGTCCTGGCCGGCACGCTCACCCTGCTCGCCCAGAAGTGGTTCTGGGCGAGGCAGCGCGAGCGCACGTCCAAGGCCGGCCAGGGCCTGCCGTAGGACCGGTCAGCCGAGCGCCGACTTCACCGAATCGGCCAGGCGGCCCGCCACCGAGCGGGCCTGCTCGATGTCCGCGGCCTCGACCATCACGCGGACCAGCGGCTCGGTGCCCGACGGGCGCAGCAGCACGCGGCCCGTCTCGCCCAGCTCCCGCTCCGCCTCGGCGACCGCGGCGGCGAGGTCGGCGGAGGTCTTCACCCGGGTCTTGTCCACGTCGGGCACGTTGACGAGGACCTGCGGCAGGCGCTCCATCACGGAGGCCAGGTCCCGCAGCGTACGGCCGGTCCCGGCGATCCGGGCGGCCAGCATCAGGCCGGTGAGCGTGCCGTCGCCGGTGGTGGCGTGGTCCAGGATGATGACGTGGCCGGACTGCTCGCCGCCGAGGGCGTAGCCCTTGTCCTTCATCTCCTCCAGGACGTAGCGGTCGCCGACGGCGGTCCGCACGAGCTGGATGCCCTCGCGCTCCATGGCCAGCTTGAAGCCCAGGTTCGACATCACGGTCGCGACGACGGTGTCGGAGGGCAGTGCGGAACGCTCCCGCATCGCCAGCGCCAGCACGGCCAGGATCTGGTCGCCGTCGACCTCCTCGCCGGTGTGGTCCACGGCCAGGCAGCGGTCGGCGTCGCCGTCGTGCGCGATGCCCAGGTCGGCGCCGTGCTCGGTGACGGCGGCCTTGAGCGGGCCGAGGTGGGTCGAGCCGCAGCCGTCGTTGATGTTCAGGCCGTCCGGGTCTGCGCCGATGGTGACGACCTCGGCCCCGGCGCGCCTGAAGGCCTCCGGGGAGACGCCGGCCGCGGCGCCGTGCGCCTCGTCGAGCACGATCTTCAGGCCGTCGAGCCGGTTCGGCAGGGCGCCGACGAGGTGGGCGACGTACCGGTCGAAGCCCTCGTCGTACTCGCGGACCCGGCCCACGCCGGCGCCCGTCGGGCGGTTCCAGGGCGCGCCGGTGCGGTGCTCCTCGTAGACGGACTCGATCCGGTCCTCCAGCTCGTCGGCGAGCTTGTGACCGCCCCGGGCGAAGAACTTGACACCGTTGTCCGGCATGGCGTTGTGGCTGGCCGACAGCATCACGCCGAGGTCGGCGCCGAGCGCCCCGGTCAGGTACGCCACCGCCGGTGTCGGCAGCACGCCGACCCGCAGGACGTCCACGCCCGCGCTCGCCAGGCCCGCGACCACGGCCGCCTCCAGGAACTCCCCGGACGCGCGCGGATCCCGCCCGACCACCGCCGTCGGTCGGTGGCCCTCGAAGGTTCCCGCCTCGGCCAGTACGTGCGCCGCGGCGACCGAGAGACCGAGCGCGAGCTCGGCGGTCAGGTCCGCGTTGGCGACACCACGGACGCCGTCCGTGCCGAAGAGTCGTCCCACTTGTCCTCCTGAGGAAGCGTCAGTTCGAGAAGAGGGCCGGTCCGTGGGCCGGTCCATGGCATTCGACGCTCCGGGCATCCGATCACACCAGCCGTTGAGCACCTTGTGCCGTTATACGCCCAAGCTTTGCGATAAACGAACGCCCCGGAGGCACATAGGCGTGCCGCCGGGGCGTTCGGAGTACGTGCAGGGGCGCCGTCGAGATTAGCGCTTGCTGTACTGCGGGGCCTTGCGGGCCTTCTTCAGACCGGCCTTCTTGCGCTCGACCGCACGGTCGTCACGACGCAGGAAGCCCGCCTTCTTCAGCGCGCCGCGGTTGTTGTCGACGTCGGCCTCGTTCAGGGCACGGGCGACACCGAGACGGAGGGCACCGGCCTGACCGGAGACGCCGCCGCCGGCGATGCGGGCGATGACGTCGTAACGGCCCTCGAGCTCGAGCACCTTGAAGGGCTCGTTGACTTCCTGCTGGTGCACCTTGTTCGGGAAGTAGTCCTCGAGGGTGCGACCGTTGATCTTCCACTTGCCGGTGCCCGGGACGATCCGGACGCGGGCAATGGCGTTCTTGCGACGGCCCAGGCCGGCGGCCGGCTGGGGCTCACCGAAGCGGGACGCCATCGACTCCGAGGTGTACTCGCCCTCGACGGGGACCTCGGACTCGGTGGTGTAGCTGTCGATGTCAAGCTCTTCGAGCGGCTGCTCGGCAGTGGTCTCGGCCACGATTCTCCTCAGATTCTCTTCAGTCTTAGGGGGTGGCCGGACTTACTGCGCGACCTGGGTGATCTCGAACGGCACCGGCTGCTGGGCGCCGTGCGGGTGCTGGTCACCCTTGTAGACCTTCAGCTTCGAGAGCATCTGACGGCCCAGGGAGTTCTTGGGGAGCATGCCCTTGACGGCCTTCTCGATGGCCTTCTCCGGGTTCTTGTCCAGCAGCTCGTCGTAACGGACGGAGCGCAGACCACCCGGGTAGCCGGAGTGGCGGTACGCCATCTTCTGGGTCCGCTTGTTGCCGGAGAGGTGCACCTTGTCCGCGTTGATGATGATGACGAAGTCACCAGCGTCGACGTGCGGCGCGTAGATCGGCTTGTGCTTGCCCCGCAGAAGGGTGGCGGCGGTGGACGCCAGGCGGCCCAGGACGACGTCCTGGGCGTCAATGACGTGCCACTGGCGCGTGATGTCGCCGGGCTTGGGGCTGTACGTACGCACGGTTCGTAGCCTTCGCTTCTTCAGTGAGTGGTCCTGACAAGGTCACCAAAGACGATCACGACAGCCCTGACCGCACAGCGGTGACGCAAACCGCGTGCTGGTCGCTGGTCATCGGCCCGGTGGACCGGTGTAAGGGCCCGTCCCGTGAGAATGAGCAAGCCAATACACAACGAAGATGCAGGATACCCGGGGCGGCCTGGCCGGGTCAAAACGGGTGTACGACCGCGGGTCCCGGCGGTTCCCGCCCCTCCGTCCAGGCCCGCGATCCCGGCCGCTCCACGGCTGGTATCGGCTGTCGGCGCGCCGCTTTGTACCGGCGTGCACCGAAGGCCCCGGGAGAGCGGCCGCGGGCGGCGCGAAGGGCCCTCGGAGCCCGTCTAAGATGCGCCCCATGAGTTATGGGCAGGGGGGCTCGCAGTCCCAGTGGGATCCCTGGAAACCGAATTCTGAGCAGTCGCCGAACAGCGGGGGCAGCGGTCAGAACCCTGACTGGGCCGCGCTCGCCGACGCCTCGGAGGCACGGAGCAGACGGCGCCGGCTGCTGTTCATCGGCGGCGGCGTGCTGGCCACCGTCGGGATCGGCGCCGCCGTCGCGATGGCCGTGGTGTCGGCGAACGGCGACACCAACGCGTCGGGCGGGCCGGCCACACGACTGCCCGGCTCCGTCCTGCCGAGCGACTCCGCCACGGCGCCGTCCTTCGCCCCGACCACCGCCCCGCCTCCGCTGGACCCGAAGGACTTCATATCCAGCGCGAAGAAGGACACGGCCCCGCTCAGCGTGGACACCCTCTTCCCGGGCGCCCAGCTGACCATGGGCGAGACCGTGTACAAGAAGGGCCCCACGGACGACAGCAAGAACTGCGCCGCGGTCGCCCAGGGCACGCTCGCCAAGGCCCTCACGGACAACGACTGCACCCGCCTGCTGCGGGTGACCTACAGCCAGGGCGGCGTCGCGCTGACGGTCGGCATCGCCGTCTTCGACACCGAGGCGCAGGCGCTCAAGGCGAAGGGCGCGACGGACAACAAGAGCATCATCAAGCCGCTGTCCGGCGGCGGCGTGAAGGCCTTCTGCAACGGCGCCGTCTGCCGCTCCACGACCAACTCCTACGGCCGCTACGCCTACTTCACCCTCACCGGCTTCGCCAACGGCACGAGCGTGACGAACAAGGACACCGCGGCCTTCAAGGCCGGCGACGACCTCGCCGAGTTCTCCTTCCAGCAGATCCGCCGGCGCGGCGAGACCCAGGCGTCGGCGGCGGCCGGCCAGTAACAGCCGGCCGCCCGCCGCACGGGGGAACCGGCGGCGGCCGCTCAGCAGCAGCCGGCCGCCGGCAGGGACCGCTTGTTGCGTGCCTCCCGGCTGCGCGCGGCCAGCATCTCGTCGGCCGGGTACCCGACCTCCTCCAGGGTCAGCCCGTGCGGCCGCACGACGTGCACGGCGGAGTCCCGCACCCCCGCGGCCAGCACCTTCCCCGGCCAGTCCGGCGGACGGTGGCCGTCGCCGACGAACAGCAGCGCCCCGATGAGCGAGCGCACCATGTTGTGGCAGAACGCGTCGGCCCGGACGGTGGCCGTGACGACGCCGTCCCCGCCGCGTTCCAGGCTCAGCTCCTGGAGGGTGCGGATGGTGGTCGCGCCCTCGCGCCTCTTGCAGTAGGCGGCGAAGTCGTGCTCGCCGAGCAGCCGCCGCGCGGCCTCGTTCATGGCGTCGACGTCGAGCGGCCAGTCGTGCCACAGGACGTGGCCCCGCAGCAGCGGGTCGACACCGCCGGGGTTGTCGGTGACACGGTAGGCGTAGCGGCGCCAGACGGCCGAGAACCGGGCGTTGAAGCCGCTGGGCGCGGGCCGCAGCGCCCACACCCGCACATCCCTGGGCAGCCGCCCGGCGAGCCGCTTGAGCAGCTTCTCGTGGTGCTCGCGCCAGACGCGCTCGGGCAGGTCCACGTGCGCCACCTGGCCCCGCGCGTGCACCCCGGCGTCGGTCCGTCCGGCCACGGTCAGCTCGTACGTCTCCCCGGACCGCGTGACCGTGCGCAGCGCGTCCTCGATCTCCCCCTGCACGGTCCTCCTGCCGCCGGCCTGCTTGGCCCAGCCGTGGAAGGCGGTGCCGTCGTAGGACAGGTCGAGACGGACGCGGACATGACCGGGCTGTACTTCGTCACTCACGTGCAGATCCTCTCAGGGCGGATCCCTCGGGAAGAAACGCGGAAGCGGGCCCGCCCCCGAAGGGCGGACCCGCTTCCGGCGTCAGGCAGTGCCTCAGGCGTCCTTGGACTCCTCGGCGGCGGCCTCCTCGGCCGGGGCCTCGGTGGTCTCCTGAGCCTTGGCCTCCTCGGCCTCCTTGACCGCGCGCTTGGTGGCGGCCTCGGCCTCACCCACGGCGTTCTGCTGCACCGTCAGCGCCTCGACCAGCTCGATCACGGCCATGGGCGCGTTGTCGCCACGGCGGTTGCCGATCTTGGTGATACGGGTGTAGCCACCCGGACGGTTCTCGTAACGCGGGCCGATCTCGGTGAAGAGCGTGTGCACGATGCTCTTGTCCGTGATGACCTGGAGCACCTGACGGCGGTTGTGAAGGTCGCCCTTCTTCGCCTTGGTGACCAGACGCTCGGCGTACGGGCGCAGGCGGCGGGCCTTCGCCTCGGTGGTGGTGATGCGGCCGTGCTCGAACAGCGCCTTCGCGAGGTTCGCGAGGAGCAGCTTCTCGTGCGCGGCGCTGCCGCCCAGACGGGCACCCTTGGCGGGCTTCGGCATGGTTCTTCTCCTAGGTGTCTGCCCCGGCCGTATCAGGTACCGGAGTCAGTATCCGAGCGAGCGGTTGCCCGTCGGAGATCCGGACAGGGCCCCGAAGGGGTCCGTCCGGAAGGGGCGCGGGGCTGCGGGCGCTATGCGGCTCCGCCGCGTGGGCGCGACCAGCCACAACCGGCCCGCAGACACAGTACGGCCTCCCCGCGGAGCGCTCAGTACTGCTCGGTCTCGACGAACCCGGCATCCGCGTCGTCGTCGGCGCCGAAGGCGTCCGCGGCGGCGGTCGGGTCGAATCCGGGCGGGCTGTCCTTCAGGGCCAGGCCCATGCCGGCCAGCTTCGCCTTGACCTCGTCGATGGACTTCGCACCGAAGTTGCGGATGTCCAGCAGGTCCGCCTCGGAACGCGCGACCAGCTCACCCACGGAGTGGATGCCCTCGCGCTTGAGGCAGTTGTAGGAGCGGACCGTGAGCTCCAGCTCCTCGATCGGCAGCGCCAGGTCGGCGGCCAGCGCGGCGTCCGTCGGGGACGG